>DATBWB010000017.1 GCA_036514995.1 Candidatus Acidiferrales bacterium | reverse complement strand
GCGACTGGTGCCAATTTCTCCACTTGTCCCGAGCAGGACTCGAAGAACATCGAGTGCCGACTTTGTACAACAACATCCGCCCTGAGGCAAGCGAAATTTCGATAAGGTTGCCGCAATGCCGCTATTTGCCGGGGATTACAGAAAAGCTGCCGCCTGAGACCCGCATCTGCATAAACGATTTTCGCTTTTCGAGTTTCGATTTTCGAGCCCCAGAATAGCCGCCCGGCTCAGGTCGCCCTCTGGGTGGCCCGCGCCGCCGAAACTTCCAAGAGGACTTCGTGGATCAAATCCAACCCGGCCCGCAGATAATCGGGCTCGGCTCCATAGCCGATGCGGAGGTAGCGATCCATCCCGAAATGATCGCCCGGGACAATCAAGACGCTCTTTTCGTGCAGGATCTTCTCCACCAGCTCGGTGGAATTGACGGGCAGGTTGTACTTCATGAAGGCGATGGCGCCGGCGCGTGGCGGAATGCAGGTAAACATCTCGCCGTGCGCGGCCATCCAGGCTTTCAAAACCGGAAGATTGCTTTGCAGGATGCGCTGCGTGCGCTCGACGATCCTGGGGCGGCGTTGGGGATGGAGGGCAATGCGCGCCAAGAAATCGTTCAGCGTGCTGGGGCCGATGGTGAGGTAGTCGTGATAGGCCCAGAGCCGCGCAATCCAATCCGCCGGCGCCACCACCCAGCCCGTGCGGATGCCGGGCAGGCCATAGGCCTTCGAGAGGCCGTTGGTGATGATGACGCGCTCGTAGCGACCCCAGAAACTGGGCGTGGTGCGGCCGTCGAGTTCCGCTCCCTGGTAAACCTCATCCGCCAGAATCCAGCAGCCAGCTCTACTGGCCAGGTTCGAGATCGTTTCCATCTCCGCCTCATCCAGGATTGCGCCCGTGGGATTGTTCGGGTTGCAGATGGCGATCAGCTTGGTGCGCGGGGTGATGAGCGCGCGCAATGCATCGAGATCCAGGCGCCATCCGGTCTCCTCGCGCAGGCGGAGCGGCTCGACCGTGGCGCCGTGGCTCCGGGCGAGTCCCCAGATTTGCATGTAATTCGGAAGCATCAGGAGGAGTTCGTCACCCGGCTCGAGCATCGCCCAGGTGACAACGAAATTGGCCTCGGAGCAGCCGGTGGTCACCAGGATGTTGTCCAGGGTGGCACCCGCATAGCCGGCGGCGATGATGCTCCGCAACTCTTCGGTGCCGTTGGACTGGCTGTAGCCGAGCCCCGTGGCCAGCATCGCTTGGAGCTGTTCCTGGCTCACCAGCTCGCCGAGCGGAATGGGGTGGACACCGCTTTCGGAAAGGTTGTAGCGAACGACATTTTCCCAGGTGGACTGCATCCGTTCCATCAGGAAGGGCTCAATCTTCATCACCGCCTCCAGGGAAGATCACGCGCGGGCAGCGATATTACCTCGGGAAGAGAAATGGGACAACGCAACCGGTTTGCCGGCCGGCGGAGGCCAAGATAGAATGCCTGGGCGATGCCGAACCGTCCTGAGGATTTGCTGCGGGAAGAATTCAACCGCTGGGCCAGCGCCGGCCGCGGCGACGAGATGCAGCAGGAGCATCTCCGCATCACCGAGAAGACGCTTCCGCTCATGGGCATTGAGGCTACCGATCGCATCCTCGACCTGGGTTGCGGCTCGGGCTGGACCAGCGCGCTGCTGGCGCAGATCGTCACCCAGGGCCAGGTGGTCGGCATGGACGTGTCCGATGAAATGATCGGGCGAGCGCGGCGCCATTACCGCGACCTCCTGAACGTCATGTTCCTTGCGAGCGGCGTCGAACAAATTCCCTGGGATGGCGACTTTTTTCACAAGGCGTTTTCGGTCGAGTCAGCCTACTATTGGCCTGACCCGGCTAAAGCTTTGCGCGAAATTTTTCGCGTGCTCCGGCCGGGCGGGAGCGCCTGGATTCTCATTAACCTGTACAAGGAGAATATCTATACCCACCAGTGGGTGCCTTTGCTTCCGCCCACGCATCTCCTGAGCGGCGATGAGTGGTGCGACCTGATCAAGCAAGCCGGGTTTGTCGAGACCGGTCACCGCCGCATCGTGGATGATCGCCCCGTGCCCCGCGAATACCACGGCCAGTGGTTCAAGGACGCCGAAGAATTGCGAAAATTTCAAGAGGAAGGGGCGTTGCTGTTTTTCGGAAGCAAGCCGGAGTAATCCGAGGCCTGGGAAAGGGCGTGTACCGAACCTCCAGAATAGAATGGGGCCGACAGCTCTAAGTATTTGCAAAGATAGGACTTATCGAAATACAGCCCCGATTTTTTGCCTGGAGCAACGTCTATGCTATACTGATTTTGCAGGAAAACAAGATGGGTTATCTGGAGAATCGCTTCGAAAAGAATTTTGTCATCAGCACGGTGGACTATGTCTTCAACTGGGCGCGCAAATCGGCGCTCTGGCCGCTGACTTTCGGGCTGGCGTGTTGCGCGATTGAGATGATTGCCAGCTCCACCTCGCGCTTCGATATTGCCCGGTTCGGCGCTGAAGTTTTCCGTCCGTCGCCGCGTCAGTCGGATTTGATGATTGTTGCCGGGACGGTGACGTTGAAGATGGGGCCGGTGCTGAGGCGGATCTGGGAGCAGATGCCCGAACCGAAGTGGTGCATTTCCATGGGAGCCTGCTCGAGCGTGGGCGGGCCGTTCAACACGTACAGCGTCCTTCAGGGCGTGGACAAGATTGTCCCGGTGGACGTTTACGTGACCGGCTGCCCGCCTCGCCCGGAAAACCTTTTCTACGGCCTGCTGAAGCTGCAGGACAAGATTGACCAGATGTCGCTGGCGAAGCGGCCCACGGAAGTGCATCTCGATGAGGGCATGGTGGAGGAATTCAAGAAGGGCGTCATGGTCGCCCAGACCATGAATCCTCGCTAACCGCATGCATCCAGATTTTGCCCGTCCCGATGCATCGGGACGGGTGGGAAGAAAGGAGCCGGGCGATGCCCAAGTACGCGCGAGCGGCCAAACTGGTGGATCTGCCGCCAGGAACCATTCGCGAATTTCAGGTGGATGGGAAATCGGTGGCGCTGGCCAATGTGGAGGGCTCGATCTACGCGATTGACAACACCTGCCTGCATCGCGGCGGACCGCTCGGCGTGGGCATGCTCGAAGCAAACGTCGTCACCTGCCCCTGGCACGGCTGGCAATATGATGTCAAGACCGGCCAGGTTGCCACGAACGCCGCTCTTAAGGTGCCGACCTACGAAGTGAAAATTGAAGGCGATAGTGTTTTGGTCGAAATTGAAACCTGAGCAGGGAGGCTGCCCGGCGGAGAGAGGGGCAAGCCGGCATCCTGCACCGGAGACGAATGCGCACGAGCTTCATTCGTCTCCTTTTTGTTTTAGCGGTAACCCCACTTTGATGTTCGGGGGTGAGTGAGAATGGCTCGCTACTGGCTTTTCCTTTCCGACCCGGGCCGCTACCACTGGGATACGCTGTTCGTCAAGGGCAAGGAGATGTGGAACGGGATGAAGAACTCCGATGCCCTGCGCTATATGAAGCAGGTCAAGAAGGGCGACAAGGTCCTTTGCTACCATGGCGCGCCGGATAAACTGGTCTATGCGATGGCCGAAGCGGCCTCTGACTCCTACCCCAACCCGCATGACGCGGCCGGCAAACAGTTGATCGTCAACTTGCGCGCCGTGCAAAAACTGCCGCGCTCGGTACCCTATGTGGAATTGAAGACCAACCGGCGGCTGCGCCGGATGAAATTCCTGGCCAAATCACGGTTGGCCGTCTCGCCGCTGGCGGAAGAGGAATACGCGGAGATCCTCCGCATGTCCGGCTACGTCCCGCCGCTGGGCTTGAGCCTGCTTAGTTAGCGCCTGCTCAGTAGGCTGCTGCTAGCCGGCACGGTGAGCCCGCAGGGACGTAGCTGTTGGCATTTCGCTCTTACCCTCCATCGCCGTTCGCGGGCAGACAGCTACCAACCATTGCCCCGCCGGCGGGTGAGACGGCTACCGTAGCTCGGCTCTTTCGCGTAACATACCGCCGACCATTTTCTTTTTTGCCGGAGCTTCCATGAAAAAGACGCGACAGTTGGTTCTTTTCCTCTGCCTCCTTTGCTTCCTTGCTTCCTTTGTTTCCTCTGCCTCCAGCGCTGATTTCGACATTCTCATCATCAACGGCAAGATTGTGGACGGCAGCGGCAACCCCTGGTTTTACGGTGACGTCGGCATCCGCGACGGACGAATCGCCGCCATCGGCAAGCTGGCTGGCCAGCCGGCCAAGCGCACGATTGATGCCGGCCGGATGATTGTCTCGCCCGGCTTCCTGGACATGCTCGGCCAATCCGAATACACGCTGCTGGTGGACTCACGCGCGGAAAGCAAACTTCGCCAGGGGATCACCACCGAGATCACCGGCGAGGGCGAATCGCCGGCCCCGGTGAATGACCGCACGCTCAAAGACCTTCAGCCGGAACTCGACCATTATGGCATCCGCGCCGATTGGAAAACTCTCGACGAGTACTTC
>DATBWB010000016.1 GCA_036514995.1 Candidatus Acidiferrales bacterium | reverse complement strand
CACCAACGACGCCTCGCTCACCAATGAGATTCCGATTCCCATTGTCAACGCCACCGGGAGCCTTCAGCCCGGCGTCGGCACCGCGGCCTCCATACCATGGTCTTGGGTTCGCATCAACCTTAAGACGGAACGCGCCAGCGGCGAGGACCTCAATTTGGATGGGACGACTGCGGACGATGAGCCCGTCTTCTACTACCAAACCCGGCAATACCGCCGCGCCGATCTGCTCCCGTTGGTTCCCTCTGTGCTCCCGCCACCTTGGGGGCCGCCGCCCGCAGCGGACTCCGGCCGGACCTGCGTAGCGACGGTTTGCGCCGCTCCGGTCTATATGCTGACTGCCTTTGCGACCATCCCCGGCGTGGCGGCCTCGGGCCGCGTCGTGCGAAGTGAAGTGGCGGCTCTCCCCTCGTTTTCGATGAACGCGGCCATTCTTTCTTTGCCGCCCATCCAGATCAGCGGTACGTCCCAGTATTATGGCTACGATGGGTGTGACCCTGACTGCGCCGGCTTCCCGCCGGGAACCCCGCCGGCTACTTGCAGCACGATCATTCCTCTGCAGTCGGCCGCTCCGGCGGGCTCCAACGTCAGCGGCAATTCAGCCGACACCTACCCGCCTCCGCCCTGCCCGCCGCCAGGCACCGGCACCGCAAAGGCTTGTGTTCAGCAGAACGTGCCTTTCACTTACAACGTGGACGAGCTCATCAATACGCTGCGACCTATGGCCACGCCCCTGGCACCGGGCGGCTACACTGGCCTGAAGATTGGCGGCTTTCCTTTCACTGATCCCATCAACGGAACTGGGGCCGAGCCCGTCGTCACTTATGTGGGCGGCGACTTCAAGTGCACCGGTGGTTGCTCCGGGGCCGGCATTTTGATCGTGGACGGCAACTTCGACTTCAATGCCAGCATGGAGTTCTATGGCATCATCATCGTGCGCGGAAACGTCAGCGTGCTGGGCGGCGGCAGCCCCACGACCGGCTGTAACATCTATGGCGCCCTGCTCTCCGGCGGCACGGTTCAAAGTACCTTAGGCGGGAGTATCTGCTTCCGTTACAACACCTGCGCCCAGCGCAACCAGTTCGCCACCATGCCGCTCTTGACGCTCTCCCTGCGGGAGATGCCGCAGTAAGGGAAAACCATGGGCAGACGATTTTCAACACCTCTTTCTACCCTCTTTCTGATCGCAGTCCTGTCGCTGGCCGCCGCCCCGCTCCGATCTTCCGGCCAGCCAGCACAGGATGAACAGAAGGAAACAAAGAAGGCCCGGAAAATCTGGACGAACGACGACTTCCCTTCAAACCCGGCTGCGCAAAAAGAGGAAGCCAAAGCATCAGAGGAATCGGCTCCGGCGGCGGACCCTTTTGCGGAGCTGGATAGAGCCAGAGAAGAGCGCAAGCTCGCGCAGGAAGATCTTCAAGCTTTCCACAAAGACCGCGAGGAGTTGCGCAACCGACGTTCTCGCGCCTCGGAAAGCGTCGAGATGGATATGCTGGATCTCGCCATCGAGACCGCAGAGACCAAAATTGTCAAGCTCGAAGAGCAATTGAAGGAACTCGATGAACGCATCGCGCGGCTCGAAAAGCAGACCAGGGGTCGAAAACGGCCCGCTCCCAAACCCGCCACTCAACCTTCTGGCTAGCCACTCACCCCGCCGTAAACGCCGAGGCCTCGCTCCGCACCGTCTTCCAGTCATTCGCGGGCAAACAAATCCTATCGGAGGATGTTGCATCGCGGCTGACGTGGTGGCGTAGCACAGTAGTGGTTCTACTTCGACGAGGGTTTGGATTGTTGGCTGCCTCCTGACGAGACCTTGCGGCAACTCTTTCGCGCGGAGGTTGAGCGCGAAACAACGATGTGCACCGGTCTTGCTTCTGGGCAAATGCTGCCGCAGCGGCCAGCGGGCGTGTTGGGGCGTGCCGGACGGCCCCAAGAGTGTGATGGCGTCGCCCCGGCGGTCACCTGACCTGCCCTGAAACATGCTGTCTCAGCCTGAGACGGCGACACCGTGTTTTGCCTCCCCGAGCTTGCCACTAACGTCTTTTTTTTCTGCCACTTGCCATTTGACCGTGGATGGGCAGCGGGCTTGCTTGGAAAACTGCCGGCGCGGGGACGCGACCCTCTCCAAGCGGGTGGTGAAGGAATGATGAAAGCAAGCCTTTTAGAAAAAGAAGAAGGACGGCAGGCCTTGTCGAGAACGGGCGGCTATTCGATGACGGAGATGCTGGTGGTGGTCGCGTTTGTGATCATCCTGGCGGCGATGGCGGTGGTCAATTTGATGTCTGCCCGGCAAGGCATCCGCGCCGAAAACGCCCTTCAGACGGTGGTCGGCCAACTCCGGCTGGCGAGGGAGATTGCCGTGGACCAACGGCAGGACGTCCTGGTGACATTTACTGAGTCTCGCATAATAGATTGACATTGTTCGGTTCCTTGTGCATGCTGTGCGCATGGAAACGAAGACGACCCAGCGGTATCGTTCCCGGAGAGACTTTGCCGGCATGGAGCGTCGGCGCTTGGCGGCCGGCCGGCTGTTCGCTCAGGGAGTCGGGCAGTCGGAGATTGCCCGCCGCCTGGCCGTCACACGCCAAGCCGTTCACGTCTGGTTCACGCGGTGGAAGCAGCGCGGCAGGAAGGGGCTGGCCGCGGCCGGTCGCGCCGGGCGCAAGCCGCGTCTCCGCCCGCGACAGCGGCAACAGGTCGAGCGGGCCTTGCTCCAAGGGCCACGCGCCCACGGCCTCGATGCCGACCTGTGGAGTTTGCCCCGCATGGCGGTCGTTATCGCCCGGGTCACCGGCGTCCGGTATCATCCGGGCCACGTCTGGCGGGTCATACGGGCGCTGGGTTGGAGCGCCCAGAAGCCCCAGCGGCGTGCCCGGGAACGCGATGAGGCGGCCATTCAACATTGGAAATCCCAGGTCTGGCCGGCCATTAAAAAAAAGCCCGGCGCACCCGGGCGCTGTTGATCTTTGTGGATGAAAGCGGCTTTTCTCAGAGGCCGCCCATCCGCCGCACCTGGGGACCTCGGGGGCGCACACCGGTTCTGGTGCACAACTTCAATGGGAGGAAGCTCTCCACCATCGGCGTCCTGATCGGTAGCCCCGGTGGCCGGTCCGTGCGGTTGCGGCTGGGTTTTCGGGAAGGCTCCATCGTCAGTGCTGATGTGGTGGAGTGTGTGCAGGCTTCTGCGCCGCGAGTTCCCCCGACCGATGATCCTGCTGTGGGATCGCCTGCCCGCCCACAAGAGCCGCCAAACCCGCTCCTACCTGCAGGCCGCCACCCAACAGGGATGGCTCCGGCTGGAATGGCTGCCCGCCTACGCCCCGGAACTCAATCCCGTCGAGTACCTCTGGGGGTACCTGGACGGCGGCGTCCTGGCCCACTACGCGCCCCCCACCTTGGGCGAAATCCGCCAGCGGGTAAAGGCCGGTGCCCGGCGCGTTCGCCGTTGCCCCGACGTGCTGCGTGGCTTCCTGAAAGCCAGCAGTCTCTTTTTTTGACTCGTATGTCAATGTATTATACGAGACTCAGTAAGAGACGATGGGCGTTACCCTTCTAAACCGGCCTGCCAACGGCAAGAACTAACTGCCTATTCCTGGATCATAAAATGGTTGACGCAGGGGGGATGAAGCAATAAAGTCTCGTCTTCTTGAAACCAAGATCGGAAATTCCCGTCCAAGGTAGTGGAAAAGGGTTACCCATGGCGCCGGAACCGCCGGCGCGAAACTGCGGGATACCGGCGAGCGCTGGAGTTAATCTTGAGCTTGATCCGCCTGTCCAACAGTAGCCGAAGCATGCGCCGCGCGAACGACGCCGGACAGAAAGCCACAGGCGGGAAGAATTCACGGAGGGAGAGCATCATGAAAAAGCAATTCAGAATGGCCCTGCTGGCGCTGGCCCTGCTGGCAAGCCTGGGGTTGGCCACAGCCGGAGACGCATTGGGGCAGCAACCACCGCCCAAGCCGCAGGCGGCTGCGACCGCAACACCGACCGGCGCCAAGCCACCCGAGGCCAAGAAACCAGAAGAGGCCAAGCCGGCCGAAGACAAGCCCTTTGACGAAGTGGTGAAAGACATGGAAGTGATGAAGGGGCTTTTCACTTTCTACCACAAGGCGGAGGAAAACAAGACCCTGATGGAGGTCCTGCCCGAGCAACTGGACAAGATGTTCCTGTTCGCCGGCAGCGTCCATCAGGCGGTGGGCGAGCGCGGGATCTACGCGGCGCAGATGGGCGGCAGCTTCCCGTTTTTCTTTCGGCGCGTGGGGAAGAACATCCAGTGGGTGATGAGAAACACGAACTTCACCGCGGCCAGCGGTACGCCGGCAGCGCGCTTCACGGCGCGATCATTCCCCGACGCCATCCTCAGCTCAGCCAAGACCCAGTCCAAGCCGCATCCGGAGAGGAAAAGTATCCTGATCGACGTCTCGGAGATGTTCCTGAGCGACCTGCCGGGGTTTGTGATCCACTTGAACCAGGTCTATCAGCCGACCAGCTACCGCTTTGACAAAAGCAACAGCGCCGTGGGTACGGTGAAGACCTTCCCGGAAAACGTCCTGGTCGAGGTCTGGCTGCACTACTCGACCGACAACCCGCGAACCATCTCGGTCGCGCTGCCGGATACCCGCAGCATTCCGATCGTGGTGAAATACGAAATGTCGGCGCTCGGCGAAACCAGCTACAAGCCGCGTGTGGCCGACGACCGCGTGGGTCACTTCCACACCGTGCAGCAGGATTTCACCTCCGACCGCCCCAGTTCACCCTATGTCCGCTACATCGAACGTTGGCATCTGGAGAAGGCCGACCCCGGCGCCAAGCTTTCTCCGCCCAAGGTGCCCATCGTCTTCTGGCTGGAGAATACGATTCCGGTCGAATACCGCGACTGGATTGCCGAGGGGGTGTTGCTGTGGGACAAGGCGTTTGAACGGATTGGCTTCAAGGATGCCCTGGTGGTGAAGCAGCAGCCGGACGACGCCGACTGGGATCCGGCCGACACGCGCTATAGCACCATCCGCTGGTTTGCCGGCGTGGACGCGTCGTTTGCCATCGGACCGTCGCGCGCCAACCCCTTGACCGGCCAAATCTACGACGCCGACATCGGCATCAGCGAAGGCATTATTCGGGGTGCCCGGCGGTATGGCGAGGAATTCGTCGGGCCGGTGGTTCAGGAGGCAGAGGAGGAGGCAGGCTGGCTGCCCACCGCCTGGGGCCGCAACCCGCGCTTCCGGTGCAACTACGCCGGCGGGTTGGCGCAGCAGGCTGCGCTCGGCATTGCGGTACTCGACGCCCGCGGGATGCTGTCGCCGGAAATGGAACGGAAGCTGATGCGGGAGTACATCCTCGAGCTGGTGGCGCACGAGGTCGGCCACACGCTCGGCCTGCGGCACAACTTCCGCGCCAGCACCATCCTGAAGGTCCACGAGCTCAACGATATCCAAAAAACGACCGAGTTGAGCCAGTCGAGCTCGGTGATGGACTACAACCCCGTCGTGATCGCCACGCAAGGCGAAAAGCAAGGGCACTTTGTGCCCGTCACGCTCGGTCCTTATGACTACTGGGCCATCGAGTATGCCTACAAGCCCGGCGAGGGCGATGAGAAAGCTGAGCTGGCCAGGATTGCCTCGCGGGTGGCCGATCCGATGCTGCCCTACTCGACCGACGAGGATGCGCTGGGAACCTTCTCGGCGAGCTCGATCGACCCGAGGGCCAACCAATACGACCAGTCCGACGACCCCATCGCCTACTTCGGCAAGCGCATCCAGATCGTCCACGAGCTGTGGGGTGCGATGGAGTCCAGGCTGGCCAAGCCCGGCGAAGGCTACCAGGTAATGCGGCGGGCACTGGCGCGCGGGATGGGCGAGTACAACCGGGCGTTGCTCACTTCCTCGAAGTACATCGGAGGCATCTACCACCACCGCGATCACGTCGGCGACCCCAACGGCCGCGTGCCCTTCACGCCCGTGCCGGCAGCCAAGCAGCTTGAGGCGCTCGCATTCCTGCGCACCTACGCCTTCGGCGAAAAGTCGTTCCAATTGCCTTCGAGCCTCCACAACAAGCTGGCCATCGAGCGGCTCCCCGGCCTCGACTTCATCAGCTATTTCACCGTGCAACGCATCGACTACCCGTGGCACGATGCCGTGCTTGGGTTGCAACGCGGTGTTCTGAACCGGCTCTACAACCCCATCGCGCTCGCCCGGCTGCAAGACAACGAACTGCGGTTCGCTGCGAATGAAAAACCGTTCGTGATGGCTGACCTGTTCAAGGGGCTCGACGCTGCCATCTGGTCCGAGTTGGGCACGGGCGCGGCGAAGATTTCAAGCCTCCGCCGCAACCTCCAGCGCGAACACTTGAAGCAACTGATCCGCCTGACCTTGCGGCCGGCCCCGGCCCCCTCGGCGCCCCCCATGCCGGCGGGGATCGTCATTCCGACGCCCCCCACGCCGCGGCCGCCCGAGGATGCTACGTCGCTCGCGCGCGCTAGCCTGGTGGAGATCCGGACGAAAATCCGCAAGGCACTGGCCGCCGGAACCGTGACCGACGCCACCACCCGGGCACACCTCGAGGAAACTCAAGTGCGAATCGCCTCCGCCTTGCAAGCACAAGTCGAGAAGCCGGTGGAATAGTGGTCAGCTTGCGAACAAAGTAAACAAGGGCCTGATGCTTCCCCGAAGTCTCGGGACGCCAGGCCCTTTTGATTTTGGAGTTGGGTTTCCAAAATGATCGGATGCTGCTCAAAAAAGCGGGTCAGAGGGTCGCAATGGGGCGGCTGATTCTTGTTGGTGTGGGAGCTTCTCATGTGCCTACCTACACACAGATGACGGCGCACCGCTCCCAACTCCGGCTTCGGAAAGTCCGCCAGCGCTTCACCGCCAGCGGGTTCAGCAGATCATCGAAACGATTCTCCACCAAGAGGCGAAAGCGGCTCTGGGGAAGCGCATCGAGCCTCCGTTACCCCCTCACCGGATGGCTTGGATGGGCCTTTTTCCGGAACCCGCCATCAGTTCCTCGTTTAGCAGCATCACCGCCTTGTCGTTCCCTCGAATCCTGAATACTCAGTCCCCCAGCTTCGGATGATGCTCCGAGAGGTAGAAGGGATCCTCGGCCGGGAGATCACGGCTGAGGAATGGAATCGGCGCTGAGTACAATAGCCTACAGAGGAGGGGAGGAGGGCCTAAAGAAGGAGCACCGTTTGTCCGGTCAACTCGATTCGCTTGCGGCAGCGGATATT
Organism: Candidatus Acidiferrales bacterium; assembly: GCA_036514995.1. Taxonomy (NCBI): domain Bacteria; kingdom Pseudomonadati; phylum Acidobacteriota; class Terriglobia; order Candidatus Acidiferrales; species Candidatus Acidiferrales bacterium. Next base: position 11,780 of record DATBWB010000016.1, on the reverse strand, counting down.
CTTGCACATGACGAGATCTTCGGCGCGGACCATGTAGGAACGCGCTTTGGCGAACTGCGCCCGATCTTGATCATTGGCGTGAGGAGGAAGCTGGTTCTTCTTGGTCCGTACCAGCCAGCGAACCTCGTAATCGGCTTCCTGCCGGCAGTGGGGGCAAACGAGATGGGCTGGTTTTCTCTGCGCTTCCTCGGTGTAGAAATCTCGCTCTTGCACGGTTGGCTCCTCAGCGCGCCTCGGCCGCAACCCTGGTTGGCTCGACGGCAAGGGGGAACTGAATGCGGAACGTGGTTCCCTGCCCCGCGGTCGAATAAACCTTCATCTCGCCGCCATGCGCATCCACAATCCACTTGGCAATGCTCAACCCGAGCCCGACGCCTTCCACTGTCTTCGACCGCGCCCGATCCACTCGATAGAATCGCTCGAAGATCCGCGGCAGATCATTTTCCGGGATGCCGATGCCGGTATCGGAAATGGCGAAAACGGCCGAGGAATCGTCCTGGCTGACGGCCACGCGAATGCGGCCACCGGCGGGAGTATATTTGATGGCGTTGTCGAGCAAATTCAAAACCAACTGGCGCAGGCGCGGCTCGTTGCCCCGGGCGACCACCCGGCCGGTGGCGCCCGTCTCCAACCGCACTCCTTTCTCTTCCGCCAGCGGCTTCATCTGGTCAACGAGGTCGGCGGCGAGCGCGTCCAAGGCAACCGGCACAAAGTCCAGGCGAATTTCGCCCGCCTCGGCTTGCGCCAGCGTGAGGAGATCATTCACCATGCGCGACATCCGGCCGACCTCTTCCAGATTGCTCTCCAGCGTCCGGCGAAGGTCCTCGCTCGCCGAAGCGGACATCAGCGCCAGCTCTGTTTCTCCCTGCATCGCCGTGAGCGGCGTGCGCAGCTCGTGAGAGACATTGGCGGTAAACTGGCGAATCTGATCAAACGAATGTTCCAGGCGAGCGATCATCTGGTTGAACGTTGCCGCCAATTGATCCAGCTCATCATTGCTGCCGCGCACCCCGATGCGCAATGCCAGATTGGACGCAGTGATCTGCCTGGCCGCAGCGGCAATTTCTCCCACCGGCCGCAGCGTGCGCCGCGCCATCAGCCAGCCGCCCAGCAGCGCCAGGGCCAGCACCGCCGGCGTCCAGATGGCAAGGACGACCACGAACTGATCCATGGAGTCATAAATCGGCCCCAGCGGAAAGCCGAGCTGTAGAAGATATTGTTGTCCCTCGGCATCATAGAGAGGGACGTTGATAAAGCGAATGGCCCCGCCGCCGGCCAGTTTGACCTCGTTGAACTGGACCTGCTCGCGGAGCAGGGTTTGCAAAACCTTTCGGTCCAGGTTGAGCCCCATCAACTGAAGCTGGGCCGACTGCTTGATGAGGTTGCCCCGGGCGTCGCTGATTTGAACGTATTCCAGGATGCGGTGGAGCTCCGGTTCGGTCAGCAGCTCGTTCGGACCTTTCAAGAGCACCGGCTGGCCGTTTTCGATGTGGAGCATCTTCTGGATGCGCTGGGCGGTATCCTCCAGGTCCCAATCAATATTCCACTGGAGCGACGTGTAAAGCGAGTAGGAGAGCAAACCGCCGAACATCACCAGCAGCACGGCAAAAATCATCGTGTACTGGACGGTCAGTTGATACTGGATGCTGCGGACGCGATGCGTCATGGCGGCGCTTGCCTCTCGAGGCCGGTAACCGTGCCCTCGCCGCGGAGGGTGTAGCCCACGCCCCGTATGGTGTGAATCAGTTTGCGCTCGCAGCCGCTGTCCACCTTATTGCGCAGGAAACTGATATAAACGTCAATCACATTTGTGAATTTTTCAAAGCTCTCATCCCAAACTTGCTCGGCGATCATGGATCGGGTGACGACCTGGTTGGCATTCCGCATCAGATACTCAAGCAACAGATACTCTTTTTGGGAAAGCTCGATCTCCTTGCCGCCGCGGGTGACCTTGTGGCGGATGGGATCAAGCACCAGATCGTCCACGTGAAGTTCGTTCATGGTTTCGCGGGCGCCTCGCCGCAGCAGCGCTCCGACGCGGGCCATCAATTCGGCAAAGGCAAAGGGCTTGACAAGATAGTCGTCGCCCCCGGCTTCCAGGCCTCGAACGCGGTCTTTCACCGCGCTCTTGGCTGTCAGAATGAGCACCGGGAGGGCCGCGTTCCGGCGGCGGATGGCAGCGAGCACATCGAGCCCCGATTGCTTCGGCAGCATCAGGTCCAGAATCACAAGATCAAATTCGTTGGTTTCCGCCCAATGGATGGCACGCTCGCCGTCGCTTGCCAGTTCGACCACGTGCCTGGCCTGCTCGAGCCCACGCTTGAGGAAGCTCGCCACCTTCTCTTCGTCCTCAACCACCAGGATCCGAGCCATGGGGATTGCGATTATACTCGCGCTCCGGCCTTCTTGCCCAATTCGGAAACGGTCACGCAGCGCCACCCCCGCTCGGCAAAACAAGGCAACGCCAGCGCCAGGGCGTTCACCGTGTGCATGCGGTCTCCGTTTGTCCGCCGGTGATCACCGTCGTGAAGCAGCACAATATCCCCGCTGCGCGTCTTCTTCAGCCGCTCGGCAATCTGTTCCGCCGGCTGCATCTTCCAGTCTCTCGGCATGACCGACCACATGATGACTTCCATGCCCGCGCGCCGAACGATGGGAAACAGGTGCGGGCCGCGAAACCCAAACGGCGGTCGGAAGAGCCGGGGGCGCACCGCACAAACCTCTTCGATCGCTCTGTGGCACTCCTCGAGCTCTCGGGCGATTCTGCCCGTGCCTTTCCAGAAAAGATTCGGATGCGTCTGGGTATGGTTGCCGAGAGCGTGGCCACGCGCCGCCACTTCTCTTGCCAGCTCCGGGTGCTGGCGGACGAATCTTCCCACCAGGAAGAAGGTCGCCTTGGCTTCATGCCGATCAAGCAGGTCGAGAAGCGCGGGAGTACAGCGGGGATTGGGGCCATCGTCGAAGGTAAGCGCCACCTCGAGGCAATCCTCGCCCTTGGCGGACCGGCGGTGCACCACCGTTCGCCCAAAGAGCTGGGACGACGGCACCGCTGCGCCCCAGGCAGCGATCCCGGCCAGGGCAGCAGGCACGGCAAGGGGCAGAAGATTCATGGGCGCACGCCAGTTTCCATCCCGCCTCGGCGGGGCTGTTTCATCCGGCGGGCAACCTCGGAGGCTTGTTGCGATACCCGATCCGGGACAGCGAAATTTTCCACCTCTCTGTTCTTCCCGCCTTCCCAGCGATACTTTATCGTAAGTCTGCCACACCTTTTCAGCCAAAGCCAATGCCGGGGGAGAGGATCACTCTTGTACGCCTGGCGGGTTCTGCATAGAGTAGTGACGGGGGTGAACCCGGCAAAGCACGGCATCTGTTTGAATACTGTTTTCGATCCCCTGGAGAAGGAACGCCGGGCCTATCGCTCGAACGCGCAGGACATCCGCGTGCCCACCCTCTATCAACTCGCCCGCTGCCTCGGGCGACGGCAAGAGGGCTACCGCTTTTCTACGGGACGTGTCTCGCCATCGCGCATGGGAATATTGAGCCTGGCATCGAACTCTTCCAACACCGATTGCGCCCGGGCTCGGCCGATGGCCCGCCGCAAGCGCAAAATCCGCGCCGAGCGGCACGCTCCAATCGGCCGCCAGGCCGAGCGAATCCAAATTGGCCTCGCCGCCATTTCCGGTGAGCCGCGCCGCCAGATTGTCAAGGGGAAAGAGGTCGGAAGCAGCCCGCGAAGGGACCCAGGCCTCCTTTCCCATCCGGGAACAGATAAGCGGGAAGAGGTCGTCTCAAGCTTGCTTGCGCCGAACCAGACCAACCAGAGCCGGAATCAGCGGCAGCAATCCCAGAGCCACCACAATCACTCCGGTGATTTGAAAATAGCGGTTCGATGATTTGAGCAGCGGCGCGCTGACAAAGATCGCGTCCACCGCATAGTGGGCTACCAGGCAAGTCAGCAGATCGTACTTGATGAAGAAGTAGCCGAAGATCAAGCCGACAATCGTCACTTCAATGCCCCGCACATAGACCGGAAATATCGGGTAGTTCGAGTGGCCAAAGGCCCAGATCACCGCCGGAAGCAACAGGGCCAGCGCCGTGCTTTTCAGATATTTCTTCACCACCGTGATCCCGAAAAAGCGATAGGCAAACTCCTCGGTGACCGAAGCAAGAAACCCAACCAGGAGCGGGAACAGGAACGGGAATTTGGTGTTCAGGATGTTCGAAAAGGGCCCCTCCGCTTGCACGAAGACGTGAAGGAAGCGCCCGGCAACCAGATAGAAGACCACAAAATAACCGACCAGCAAAAAGGCCAGCAGGTAGCCCCGCACAGCAGCCTGGGCCACCGCCGCCGTTCCCCAACGCCCGCCGATCAGGTCGTTGAGCGAGGCGACACTTCCGGGATAGAGTTCGCGTGTCAGGGAATCTCCCGACGCGCCCGCCAGCAACGTCAGGAGCCCGTACACGAGCGCGGCAATCACCGTGAAGACCAGCACGGTGGCCAGGAACACCCCGTAAGGAATCTGTGTTTGATAGTTGGCTTGCAGGAGCGGCATCGAATTCAGCGCAGCAAGGATCAAAAGCACAGCAATCCCCGCGCCCAGCGTAACCGCGAATTTCCAGCGCAGGTCGCCCGACTTGTATCGAATGATGACGATCACCAGGGCAACGATGAAAATGATGACCGAGAAGGCAAAACTGAGGATGGTCAGGAGCGTACCCGCAGATTTGGTCTTCACAAAGTCGCGCTCGAACTGTTCGGGAACCTTCAAAAACTGCCGCAGGCCGCCGACCGTGTCGCCCTGGATGGCCACCGAGAGGCGCAGCTCGGCGTCGCCGATCTGAAAACCTTTCTTCTTCCAGACAAAACTGTGATCGGCGCGGTTCTTCCGCTTCTCGCTGGAGGCGTCCACCGGCTCGTATTGGCTCAGGTCCATCTTGGCGACGTTCGAGACAAACTCCTCGGCTCGCCGGCGCGCTTCCGCCTGCTCGAGGTTGGCCCCCGGCTTCTCCTCTTCCAGTTCGCGGCGGAATCGCAGAACCTTGCCGTCGGGCGTTACCGCCACCCGGTATTCCAGTTTTTCAAGCGGCCGAAACCAGCGCGCTTGCCAGAACCAAACCTGCACCTGGTCGCGAATCACTTCGTTGGCTTTCTCCATGCCAAGTGTTTTCTGGAGATAGATGGCGGCCTCGTCGTCAGCGCCAAAAATCGTGACGCTCGAGTAACCGCTCACGTTGAATCCGCGGGCGGCCAGGTAGTCGGCGGCGATTCTCTGCGCCTGTTCGCGTTCGATCTTGACGTCCACCGAGGCGGACGGGAAAGCTTTCTTCTGATAACGGACAAAAGTGAAGAGGCCGAGAGCGGCGAGGAGAACCATCACAACCCAGCCCATGCGCCCGTTGCTCATTCTTGCCTCCTGAAATCGTTTTCCAACTTTTGCGTCAAAAGCGCGGGGAAGCTAACGCGGCTGCCGGAAAACCGCTGGCATCCTATCTGCCGCGTCCCGCCAAGTCAAGGCAGAGCGGGGGCTCGGTCTTCAAAAACCGGCTGGCATGCAACAGTGAGGGACTTTGAGCCCGTCATCCCGCACGGCGGGAACAGGCTTAGGCTCGATACTCCTGTCATTGACGCCAAAGCGACGCTCTGGTACGGGCGGGCTATTGACAGCCGATTTCCTGAAGCGTACAAGCGAGAGCAACGACGCCCTGTTGATTCGAGCCTGTCCAGTCCGAAGTTAGCCTTGGCCTCTTTTGCCCCGGGTGAAGTAGATCGCCCTACCCTGTTTCCCGGTCCCAACCGCCTATCCGCCTGTTGCTGAAAGCTGCTGACCCTGACCCGTCTTGGCAGAGCTGAGTGGAGGTCGCTGAGTTGCTGGCCAGGGTCTTGCGCGGGGTGGTTCTTCCCTTGCTGTTGAGCGGCGTTCCCGCGGCGCTCGACTGCGCCGGTCAGGCCTCGCCCGCACCCCGGGGCTTAAGCCCGGGGTTTCATGAACCAAACTCGAAGATTCGCCGCAGCGAACTTGTCCTGGCCGAGAAAGTGGTCCGCCAGGCCCTCCGTTATGTTCCTAGAAGACTGCGCATCGAGGACTGCCAGGTGGTGGCCGACCTCGATACCGTCCTCGAAGGTCAAGACCCCGGCCTGATTCGTCAGGCCCGCGGGTATGAAGCTTTTGTTCTGGGCAATCACTATCCTATCTTTGTCAACTTGAATGCACCGCTCCTCCGGAGCGCCGTGCTTGCTTACAAGCAGGACCCCATGGCCAACTCCGTTTTTATCTATTTGCTGGCGGCCGTGCTAGCCCATGAACGAGTGCACGCTGGCGGCCCCGACCGCAGTACGGCACGGCTCAAGCCCGGGGATTCCGACGAGCGGAAAGCCTATCAAGCCGAACTGTTGCTCCTCTATCAGTTCCGCGACTTGCGCTACATCGGCGGCGATGACGTGGATCGTTACATTGACCACGTCGAAGAGCTCGCGCGAACGTTCCGGAAACAGAACTAGCGCCGTTCCCACCAGCTCTCCTGTGAGTCTCACTGGGTCGCCCCGAAGCTTCGGGACTGGCGGGAAGGTGTCGTCTTCCATCCTTACTTAGCTTCTGAAGTAGAAACGGGGCAGTCAACCGCTGGCCCGGGGCATGTGCCGATCAGCTCCCCGCTAACGCTCGAATAGCTCGCCCGCCGGAACGATTTGTAATTTCTCCTTGTTGATGTGGAGCGGATACACCCCGATTATCCTGTCCTCTTCGAGGATAGCCGCTGGCATGGCGGCCGGGTAGTTGACCGGCGACGGAACGTTTTCGAGCAGAGCATCGCGGAAGCTGGCGGCATCCTTCGTGATCACCGCCACCTTGAGGTTTCGCCATTGCAAGTGCCGCTGGATGGCTGCGTTTACGTCCCCTACCGTCAACTTTGACAGCTCCTCGGCGATCCGATCAATGAAGTACCTTGTCCCATAGAAATCCGAGTCCATCTGGTAGCCAAGCCGGCGGTTGAGCGTCTGGACCCAAAGCTTGGAATAGTTGAGCAGGAAACTGCGGGTGGCCTCAAAATCCTCCTGGGAGAGCCCCTTTTCCGCCAGAAGTTGAAGCTCGCGGATGGCCTGGCGCAGCACAAAATGACGGTTGGGATGCTCCACCGGGCGAATCCAGATGCTGAAGAATTGTTGCCGGCGCGGGATGTTCGGCACCGGGAAGGTGCTCCCGCCATCCTGAATGAAATTCTCGATGTAAGAGTAGTCGCCATAGTTGAAACCGCGCAGGCCGCGGATGTGCTGCATCAGAACGCCATTGAAGGTGCGGTGCTCGCCAAAATAGGAGTTGGCCGCCATCAAGGCGTAGAAATCCTTGTCGGCGCGGGTCACGTCAATCGGAAAGCCGATGGAGATAGCGGTGGCCCGCGACTCCTTTTCCACCAGCGTCATCTCCATGTCCTGGATCTTTTCCGGCTGCGGAAGCTTTCGCTTGTCCTCGCCTCGGCGGGGCAGCTTGCCGAAGTCGGCCTGGATTTTTCTCACCAGGTCGTTCGGGTAGCCGCCGGCAATCCCGACGATGATGTTGCCGCGGGTCCATGTCCGGCGGTGAAAGGCCTTCACGTCTCCAAGCGTGATGGCTTTCAGTCCTTGGACGGTGCCGGCCTCGGTGGTGCCGTAAGGATGGTGGCGGTAGAGCATGGCGTTCAGGGTTTGCTTGCCGAGATTTTCGTCGTCGTTCCCGCGCAAGGTATTCTGCAAATAGTTGAGCAAGAACTCCCGGTTGCGAGTGAAGTCGCTTGGATCAAACCGCGGCTCGCTGACCAGGTCGGAGAGAATTTTGTAGAAGGGCAGGAGAAAGTCGAGGTGGACGCGGCCTGTCAAGACCGTCACCTCCTTGTCCGGTTGGGCGCTGATCGAGGCTGCCCAGGGGAATAGTTTCTCGACCAACCGGTCGTAGCTCAGTTCCCTGGTGCCTCCCCGGCCGAGCATGAGCGCCGTGAGCGCGTTGAGGCCCTCTTTCCCTCTTGGATCGTTGATCGACCCGGCGCGAACTTCAATCTGGAAGGAAATGACAGGCGAGTCCGGGCTATAGAGTTCCTTGATTTTTACGCCGCCGGCTTCCGCCGCCCGGACTTCTCCCACAAGAAATGCAACCGCAAAAAGCAGAATCATCGCTCGCTTCATGGCTTCTTGGCTCCGCTCCGGGACAGTGTCACCACCGTCCGATTTTCCGGGACGAAATATTTCCTGGCCACCCGCATGATGTCTTCCGGCGTTACCTTCTGATAGAGCGCGTAGGTGCGGTTGACGGACTCGGGATCGCCGGTCAGTTCGCCAAAGTGGCCCATCGTGCGAGCGATCGTACTCGGGTTGTCAAGCGCCATGGCAAAAGAGTAGCGCAGGTTGGATTGGATGGCGGCGAGGCGCTCGGGAAGCACCGGATTGCTTTTCACGCCTTCCAACGCCGCGTAGATTTCATCCCGGACAGCATCCATGTTCTTGGCGTCTTTCACGCGGGCGAGGATGGTGAAGAGGTAAGGGTCGCGGTGGTCAGGCAGGTCGCCGGCGATGAATTCGACCCACTGTTTTTCGATGACCAGCTTGCGGTAGAGCGGCGCGCTTTCTGAAAAGACAAGCTGCGAAATCACGTCGAGCGTCGGCGCCTCGATATCCCGGTCGCTGTAAGCGGGCCCGCGGTAGGCGATGGCCAGGTAGGGCAACGTCGGATTTTTCCACTCCACGTGAGCGACTTTTTCCTGTGTCGGCGGGGGCTCGGCCGGCACATCCGCCTGATAGCTGCCGCGTTGCCACCCGCCGTAGTATTTCTTGATGAGCGCCATCAGGTTTTCCTGGTTGAAGTCCCCGACAACCACGAGAAGGCAATTCTCCGGCCGATACCACCGGTCAAAGAATTTCAGGCTGTACTCGTACTGGTTGGGCATGTCCTGGATGTCCTTCAGAAAGCCCATGGTGGTGTGCTTGTAAGTGTGAGCGGTGAATGCGGTATCTCGCAATCGCTCAAAAAGGGTTTGGAAAGGCACCGAGTAGTTCTTGTTGTATTCGCCCAGGATGGCGCCGGCTTCCGTCTTGAACGCTTCTTCCGAATAGTGGAGATTCATGAAGCGGTCGGACTCGAGGTCAATGATCTTTTCGAGCGCCGCCGAGCTGGCCACCGCGTGGTAGGCGGTCCAATCGTCGGTGGTGAAGGCATTTGTGTCGGCGCCGATTGCCTTGTAGGCATTGTTGTACTGTTCGGAAGAATATTTCCTTGTGCCGCGAAACATCATGTGCTCGAAGAAATGGGCAAAGCCGGATTTGCCCGGCTCGATCTCGTTCCTCGAACCGGCGCGCACCACCGTGTAGTAGGCGATGATGCCCGGGCTATCGTACGGAACGGACAGGACGGTAAGGCCGTTGTCCAGGACGGTCTTGCGCATGGGATAGGGAAAAACCTTGGCGTCGGACGCCAGCCCCGCCGTTGCCGGGGCCAGTGCGCTCGGGCTCACCACCGCCAAGAAACAAAGCGTTCCGAAAAGCCGCCTCATTTTGCTCATGGGAATTCTGCCTCAGACAATCCTCTCGTGATTTTGAGACTACATGGGGAATCGAAGCGCGGGAAAGGGATTATACCACTTCGGAGGCTGGCTCATCTTGCCCGGGACCAGGTTCTCTTCCCGGCCATCAGCCGGCCCATGTTACCGGACAGCGAAGCGATGATTCACCATGAGTCGTTTCCGGGCGAGCCCCCTCGCCTGCCGAAGAAGATTCCCGGCCCCACTCGCGGCCGAAACATCTACTCGAGCCACGGCCGTGGGATCTACTTGATGCGCAAGGCGATGGACGAAGTCCGATTTCAGCGGTCGGGTTCCCGCGTGGTGCTAAAAAAGCGGAGACGCTGATAGATAAAATGTCTAGGCGTGTTGAGCGCTGTACTTCCCGCCTTGCAGAACGGATATTTCGTTTTCGATTTTGACCATCCGATCCATGATCAGGTTAACGACCATGAAATCGTGTTTGCTGCGCGCCTCGCCCAAGCGCTCTTCGAGCGATGACAGAAGTTCCTCCAGCAACCGAACACGCTCCTCGCGAACGATACTCGTGCCCATAGCACACTTCTCCTTCTCGGCCGCAAGGGGATTACGTGACTGGCGCTTTCGGAAGGAGCTTTAGTATCGCATGACCCGGCCGTCCGCGCAAGCTTGCCTGTTCCCACCTTGTAACCTGTCGCGTTTCTTCTGTTGTTCAGGACGCAAGCTGGCGCGGATGCTCTGTTGAGCGCGATCGAGGGGACTGTTGACCTGCCGGGCGAACGGGTTGAACATAGACGCATGCGCAATCGGCTGCTCTTTACTCTCTGCCTCGGCGGCGCGTTTGCAAGCGGTTATCTTGCATGGAGCTACGCGTCGCCTGAACATCCTCTTGCTTGCATCGGCAGCGGGTGCGACGCTGTCCGGGCAAGCCGCTATGCGCAGTTTCTGGGTTTGCCGCTTCCCCTGTACGGCCTGGCGATGTTCCTGGTGCTTGCTCTCTTGAGTTTCGGGAAAGGGATTGCGACGGCTCCCTGGGCGCGAATTTTTTCTCGCGTTATTGTTCTCCTCTCCGGCGCTGGCTTCCTGGCGTTTTCCTATCTCACCGCCATCGAGGCTTTCGTCCTTCATGCCTGGTGCTTCTGGTGCGTCCTGGCGGCCGTTTTGGGCACCGGCGTATTTCTGCTCGCGTTGCTCGACCGAGAAACGCCAGCGGCCGTGCCCGGCCATGCGCGGCGCGAGGCCAAAGTTTTGGCCGCGATCCTCGCCGGGTTTGTTGCCGCCGGCGTGCCGGGGTTCTATGCGCTGACGCGGGCGGCCCGCCAAGGTTCCGCCGCGGCGCGCGGGCCCGCCCTCACACTCGAACTTACAGAAGAAGCCAGAGCGATCTTGATTCGGCCGGATAGCCATCGTCGGGGTAATTCAGCTTCGGGAGTGACGGTCGTGGAATTTGGCGACCTTCAGTGCTCGGCATGTCGCCGCGCTCAGGAGAGCGTACGGGAAACACGCGCCCTTTATGGCGATCAAGTCGAGTTTGTCTTCCGCCATTTTCCCCTTCCGGCCATTCATGCGTTCGCGTGGAAAGCCGCTGAGGCGAGCGAATGTGCCGCCGAGCAAGGAAAATTCTGGGAAGCGGTAGATTATTTTTTCGATCATCAAAACGATTTGAGTCCCCCTGCGCTCAAGCGTTATGCGGGCCCAATCGGATTGGACGCGTCCCGCTTCGAGAAGTGCCTGGATAGCGGGGCGATGAGCGCTCGCGTCGCCCGCGACCTCGAGGACGCCAGGGCCCTGGGCTTGAAACTGGCGCCCACGTTTGTGATGCAGGGCCAGGTCATCGGCGGGGCTATTCCTTTTGCCCGGATGCGGGATTTGCTCGACCGAGCCCTTGCTGCGCGCGCCTCGGCAGAGCCCCGCCCCGCCGGCACAGCCGAAACAACCGGTCCGCAACCTTTCTATAGCGCGCTGCCGGGAAACGCATCCCGAAGCCTCGGGACGGAAGCGCCGGCCTTTGGGTCAAGACCGCCGGGCTTTGGAAACCTCGAAAAGGAAGAAGCCTCATGCAGCGAAGAAGCAGCTTCACAACCCGAGGCGCCGGCCATCAGGCTCGAGGAAGTGTACCGAGCTTTCCTGGGTGGCGAGGTTCTCTTCGTGGACGTGCGCGAACCGGACGCCTTTCGCGCCGGACATATTCGCGGCTCGCGGAATATTCCCCTCGGCCAGGTGGAGCGCCGGCTCAATGACCTGCCGCGCGACCAGAGGATCGTGCTCTACGATGACGATCC
>DATBWB010000015.1 GCA_036514995.1 Candidatus Acidiferrales bacterium | reverse complement strand
TTTCAGAACCTACCGCCAAGGCACGGAGAGCGCAGAGAAGAAGCGAAACTCGTCCGCCGCGGCGGACGTCACTCAAACTCGAAAAAAGCCGAAGGCGAATTTCGCCTTTCGTATTTCGAGTTTCGGTTTTTCTATGCTTTGTGCGTGGCTTTCGAGGCAAGCTTGCGCTATATTCCCGGTTTGATTTGACGCCGGGTCGGCGAAAGGTCGAATGCGGCCAAGGAGCGGCGATGACACTGATTTTCCTTGCGATCATCTTCTTCCTCGGTGTGGGCCTGGTGCTGTACTTCGTCTCGGTTTACAACCACCTGGTTCAACTCAGGAACGACATTGACAAATCTTGGTCGAACATTGATGTCCTGCTCCGCCAGCGGCACGACGAGCTGCCGAAACTCATCGAGACCTGCAAGGGCTACATGAAGTACGAGCAGGAGACGTTTCAAAAGATCACCGCTGCTCGCACCGTTTTTATGAGCGCGACCACAACCGGCGAGAAGATTGACGCGGCCAACCAGGTTTCCGCCGCGCTCCGGACGCTCTTTGCCGTCGCCGAAAATTATCCCGAACTCAAGGCCAACAACAACTTCATGCAGCTCCAGGGTCGCATCTCGGAACTGGAGACGCAAGTTGCCGACCGGCGCGAATTCTTCAACGATTCGAGCAACACCTTCAACATCCGCATCGCCCAATTGCCCGATCTCTTCGTCGCTCGCCTGCTCAGCTACCAACCCCGGCCGCTCTTCCAGGCCGCCGCCGAAGAGCGCGCCGACGTAACGGTCAAGTTCGATTAGCAACCATGCATAGAAATTAGAAAAGAGAAATCAGAAAACAGGGCGCCCAATTTCTATTTTCTCTTTTCTATTTTCTTCCTCTTAGAATCCGGCCCCGTCGCCACAGGCCGGGTTCCGATTGACGCTCGGTCGCAGGAATGCTAGAAGAGAGGCGAAAAGTATCTTCTTTGCGGACCGACGCTCGAAGCATGAAGCGAAGAGAGTTCTTACGAAAAAGCGCCGTGGCGGCGGGCCTCGCGGCAACCAGAGGCGCGGGGATTCTGCCCGCGAACGCCCACGCCCGGCATTCATCTCCCGCCTCTCCCGGCAGAGCAATCCCCAGGCGCCCGCTGGGCAAAACCGGCGAGCAGCTATCCATCATCGGCGTTGGCGGCGTGCTGGTGATGGATACGGAGCAATCCTTTGCCAATCGGATCGTGGCGGAAGCCTTCGACCGCGGCATCAACTATTTCGACGTCGCCCCCAGCTATGGCAATGCCGAGGAGCGGCTGGGGCCAGCGCTTGTGCCCTATCGGAAGAACGCCTTCCTGGCCGGCAAGACGCTCAAACGGGACAAAGCCGCAGCTAGGGCGGAACTCGATCAATCGCTCAAGCGGCTGCGCACCGATTATTTTGAGCTCTATCAGCTCCATGCGCTGACCAAGATGGAAGACCTGGATCGGGCGCTTGCCCCCGGGGGCGCGATGGAGACGTTCCTTGAGGCGCGCCAGGCAGGAAAGATCCGTTTCATCGGCTTTTCGGCCCACTCGGTTGAAACCGCCCTGGCAGCCATGGATCGCTTTCCTTTCGACACGCTTCTCTTCCCCTTCAACTGGGTGCTTTACTACCAGGCGAATTTTGGCCCACAGGTGCTCGAACGGGCGCGCTCGAAAAGCATGGGGTGTCTGGCGCTGAAGGCCATGGCGAAGACAAGCTGGCCGGAGGGACTCAAGAAGAAACCCTATCCCAAATGCTGGTATCAGCCCGCGGGCGTGCCCGAAGAGGCGACGCTGGCCTTGCGATTCACCCTCTCGGAAGCGGTCACCGCCGCTGTGCCGCCTGGCGACGAAAGACTCTTCCGCCTGGCCATGGAGGTAGCGGCGAAGTTTCAGCCGGTCACGGACGTCGAGCGAGAAACGCTCAAAACTCGCTCGGCTGGCCTCAAACCGCTCTTTCGGCTCCAAAGCGCAGCTTAGAAGAGAAGCCCCCCACCCTTTGCTTCGTCCCGATTGAATCGGGGTAAACGCCGGATGGGGCACCCCAGGAAAAATTTCTCTTTATTCGGGCAATCACTGCAAGTAAACTCCCTCATTGACCCCAAAGGAGTAACTACCGATGCTGCGCCGATTGACGACTCTGAGCATGCTCGCTCTGGCAGGAACGACTGTCGTGGCCGTCGCGCAACAGCCTCTAGGCCAGCCCGCCCCGCCCTCCACCCATTTGAAGGTGGGCGACGCGGCTCCCGATTTCTCCTTGCGCGACCAGAACAACCAACCCGTCAAGCTGAGCGACTTCCGCGCTAAGAAGAACGTGGTTTTAGCCTTCTACGTTCTTGCCTTCACCGGGGGGTGAACAAAAGAACTGAAGGCGTATCAGGCTGATATCGCCAAATTTGAAGCCACCGATTCCCAGGTCATCGGGATCAGCGTGGATAGCCCCTTTGCCAATCAACGATTTGCCGAAGACATCGGCGTCCGCTTTCCGCTTTTGAGCGACATGACCCGCAAGGTCACCAAGGAATACGGGCTCTTGAACGAAGAGTGGAGTGTGGCCCGCCGCGCCACCTTCGTCCTGGACAAGACCGGGAAGATTGTCCACATCGAGGAAGGCAACAGCGCCGTTGATCCCAGCGGCGCCATGATGATCTGCAGCCGGCTGAAGAAGTAAAGCGAAAATCGAAATTCGAAAAACGAAATTCGCAAGGTCTGAACGAGTTTCGAATTTCGTTTTTCGATTTTCGGCTATCAACGACTGGCATGTGGCGAGGCGCGCCTGACGGAACTCCTATTGCTTCCTCACCTTGGTTGACCCCCGCATGGAATTTCGTTAGCATCATTTTTTTACTTTATCGGCCATGAGCGTTTCAGCAAAACCCGAAAGGGTCCGTGTCACTCTGCCGGACGGCACGGTGCGTGAGTTTCCGCGGGGGATCACGCCGGGGGAGATCGCCGGCCAGGTGAGCGCCGAGCTTGCTCGCGAGGCGATCGTAGCGCGGGCGAACGGCAGCTTCATTGACCTGCGGCAACCGCTCGAGGCCGACTGTGCGCTCAAAATCCTGGCGCCGCCCGACCCTGAAGCCCTCGAGGTCTATCGCCATTCGAGCGCCCATCTGCTGGCGGCGGCGGTGCTCGAACTTTATCCGGGTGTCGAGATGGGCATCGGCCCGCCGACCGAGAATGGTTTCTTTTACGATTTCTACCGCGAGCAGCCGTTCACCGAGGAAGACCTCGCCAAGATTGAATCCAAGATGCGCGAGCTGGTCGCGGCTGACATTCCCTATGAACGGAAATTTTTTCCGAAGGAAGAAGGTCTGAAGATCTACGCTCAGCTCGGGCAGAAATTCAAATGCGAGCTGGTCGAGGAAAAAGCCGAGCCGGTTTTCTCCGCCTACATTTTGGGGAAGTTCAACGATTTCTGCCGCGGCCCGCACGTTCCCTCAACCGGCCACATTAAAGCCTTCAAACTTCTGAGCGTGGCCGGCGCCTACTGGAAAGGCAAAGAGGGCAACGCCCAGATGCAACGCATCTACGGCGCCGCCTTTTACACCCAGGCGGAGCTGGACGACTACCTACGCAAGCTCGAGGAGGCGAAGAAGCGCGACCATCGCAAACTGGGTCCTGAACTCGACCTGTTCAGCATCCAGGAAGAAGCCGGGCCGGGGCTGATCTTCTGGCACCCGAAGGGCGGGTTGGTCCGCAAGTTGATGGAAGACTGGCTGCGCGACGAGCTGTTGCAACGCGGCTACCAGTTGGTCTTCACCCCGCACGTGATGCGGCTCGACCTGTGGAAGACCAGCGGGCACACCAATTTCTACCGGGAGAGTATGTTCAGCCCGATCGAGGTGGAGAAAGCCGACTACCAGCTCAAGCCGATGAACTGCCCCGGGCACATCCTCATTTACAAGTCGCGGCTGCGCAGTTACCGCGACCTGCCCATGCGGCTGGCCGAGCTCGGCACCGTCTATCGCTACGAACGCTCCGGCGTGCTCCACGGCTTGTTCCGCGTCCGCGGCTTCACCCAGGACGACGCCCACATCTTCTGCACCCCGGACCAGATCGAAGGCGAAGTCGAAGCCTGCGTGGACTTCGCCTTCGCCGCGCTCCGCACGTTCGGTTTCGAGCGCTTCGAAGTTGACCTCTCCGTCCATGACCCCGCGCATCCGGAGAGTTACGCTGGGACGGTGGAAGACTGGCAGCGGGCCGAGGGCGCGCTGGTGAACACCCTGGAGAGGATGAAGATATCTTTCAAGCAGATGGAGGGCGAAGCCGTTTTCTACGGCCCGAAGATCGACGTCAAGCTGATTGACGCCATCGGCCGGCCCTGGCAGCTCACCACCGTGCAGTTTGATTTCAACCTGCCGGCGCGCTTCGCCCTCGAATACGTCGGCGAAGACGGCGGCCGCCATCAACCGCTGATGGTGCACCGCGCGCTGTGGGGCTCGGTCGAGCGCTTCTTTGGGATTCTCATCGAACACTACGCCGGAGCGTTTCCGGTGTGGCTCGCGCCCGTCCAGGTGGCCGCCCTGCCGGTGAGCGAAAAAAATCTCGATTACGCCAGGCAGGTGGCCGCAAAGCTCAAGGCGGAAGGCATGCGCGTCGAGTTGAACGACCGCAACGAAAAACTCCAGGCGAAGATCCGCGACGCCCAGTTGCAGAAAATCCCCTACATGCTGGTCTGCGGCGCCAAAGAAGCCGAAGCCGGCACGGTCGCCGTCCGCCACCGCTCGAAAGGCGACCTGGGGCCGCAACCCCTGGCCGCATTTGTCAAGCAAATCCAAGAACTTATCCGGACAAAGGCGCCTACCTTATGAGGAGGAATGCCTGTCCAGTCCTCTTTTCGGCTGCCCCGATTTCACGAAATCCTGTGTTATACTTGCGTTTTGTCGGTGGCCGTTTGCACCCGGCAATGGCCACCTCTAATTGCCGACCGTCCGCTGGTCCAGGGTTTTCCTTTTACGGTGCTATTCAAATGACGATTGTGTCCGACGATCAGGCGACGATAGACTCGACCGGAGGCCAAACATAGCTGACCGTTCAACAAGGGTGAATGAGCGCATCCGGGTGCGCGAAGTGCGGGTGATTGACGACGAGGGCAAGCAGCTCGGCGTCATGCCGCCCTGGGAAGCGTTGAAGATCGCCCGGGAAAAGGGCCTCGACCTGGTGGAGATCTCTCCCACCGTCGTTCCGCCCGTTTGCAAGATCATGGACTACGGGCGGTTCCTTTATCAGCAGAACAAAAAAGCGCACGAGGCGCGCAAGCACCAGAAGACGGTGCACATCAAAGAGGTGAAGTTTCGCCCGGCAACCGACGAACACGATTACAACTTCAAGAAGAACCATATCATTCGGTTCTTATCCGAAGGCGACAAGGTGCGGGCGATCATCGTGTTCCGCGGCCGGGAAATGGCCCACCAGGAGATGGGCCGCGGGAAGCTGAAGCGGCTGATCGAAGAGGTGAGCCAGCACGCGATGGTGGAAGTCCCGCCGCGGCTCGAGCAAAACCTGTTTAGCGTGATTCTGGCGCCCAAAAAAACTTCCGGCTCGGCTCCGCCGCAGCAGCCCGCCAAGCCCGCCGCGGCGGCCCAACCACCGTCGAGCCAGGCTCCAGGCAAACCGGCGCCCGGTGGGAGTGGACAGGCTGCTCCCAAGGCATCGGGGGGGCAAGGGGGATCAGGTGGCGAAGCATAAACTCAAGACGCATCGCGGCGCGGCCAAGCGTTTTCGCCGCACCGCCACGGGCAAAATCCGACGCGCTCGCGCCTTCAAGCGGCATCTGCTGACGGGCAAACCCTCGAAGCGCATGCGCCAACTCGGCGGCACCGTCATCGTGGATCCCTCCGACGTCGGCCGCATCAGGCGGATGTTGCCCTATCTGGCTAAATCGTAGCGCGGTCAAGGAGAAGGTTGTGCCTCGCGTAAAACGTGGAACCAAGCGGCGGTATCGCCGCAAGAAGATTCTCAAGGCTGCCAAAGGCTATTTCCTGACCAAGTCGAAGCTTTATCGTTCGGCCAAGGAAGCCGTGAACCGGGCGCTGCGCTTCGGCTATCGCGACCGGCGCAACCGCAAGCGCGATTTTCGCCGCCTCTGGATCGCCCGCATTGGCGCGGCCGCCCGCAACGAAGGCCTGAGCTACAGCCAGTTCATCCACGGCCTTAAGACCGCCGGAGTGGAACTGGATCGGAAGGTGCTTGCCGACCTGGCAGCGACCGATTCCGCCGCCTTTGGCCAGCTTGCTGCCGCCGCCAAGCAGGCACTCGGTCCCGCCCCCGGCGGGACACCCGCATCCGCATAAGACGAAGGAGTATCGGGATTCATCCCGATATGCATGTCGGGCTGAAGCCCGACACTCCTTACACATTCCCATTGAAAGTTTATCGCGGTCGTGGTGTAACATGGCGCGGTCGCGGCCAGCGGGCAGACAGAACCAAGGCGCTACGCTATGGGTGACGTTCCGGGGTTTGTCATGCTGAGCGGACCGAAGCATCTCAGCGTGAGATTCTTCGCCCCGACGAAGTCGGGGTTTAGAAGGACAAACCCGTGCCCGGCCGGCGCTCTCGCCGGGTGCGCTCAGTACACTTTTTCGGGAGCCTTGGTGTAATCTTTGGTTTTTTGAGCAGCCAATGACGACTAAAACCGACAGCGTCGCCCAGACGCTCGCACAACTCGGCATCACCCGTGCCGTTCAAGTTGCCCCCCTTTTCGCCGAAGTGCGCGCGCGGTTTGACGGCCAAGCCGCCCGCGACTTGGACGAAGCCGGATGGAGCTCGATGCGCCACTTCTGGCTCGGGCGGAAGTCCGGTGTGATCACGAAGATCACCGAGAACTGGCTGAAGCCCGCGTCGCCGGAACTGAAGCGGGCGGTCGGCCAGTCGTTGAACGAGCTCAAGGCGCACGTCGAAGCGCTGCTCGAGGAGCGCCGCGCCGCCATCGAGCGTAGCGGCGAGCGGGCGGCGGCGGAGCGCGAGCGCGTGGACATCACCCTGCCCGGCATTGCGCCAGCGCCCGGTGTCAAGCACATCGTCCGGCAAACGCTCGAGGAGATGGAAGAAATCTTTCTCTCGCTGGGCTATCAGGTTGCCGAAGGGCCGGAGATGGAGACGCCTTACTACAACTTTGAGGCGCTCAACATCCCGGAGCACCATCCGGCGCGGGACGTGATGGACACGTTCTATCTCGATTGGCCGGGGCTCGCGCCGGGAAGCTTCCTGCTGCGGACGCACACCTCGCCCGTCCAGGTGCGCTGGATGGAGAAGCATTCGCCGCCGGTGCGCATCATCGTCCCGGGGAAGGTCTATCGCCACGATAATCCCGATTCCACCCACTCCTTCATGTTCCATCAGGTCGAGGGCCTGGCGGTCGATACCGGCCTGACCTTCTGCGACTTCAAGGGCACGATTGAATATTTTGTGCAATCGTTTTTCGGCCCGGCCGTCAAGACGCGCTTCCGCCCGAGCTATTTTCCTTTCACCGAGCCGAGCGCCGAGGTGGACGGCTCCTGCATCTTCTGCCAGGGCCAAGGCTGCCGCATCTGCAAGTTTTCCGGCTGGATCGAGCTCTTCGGCGCCGGCATGGTGGACCCGGCAGTCTATGGCTTCGTGAACTACGACGGAGCCGCTCTCAACGGCTTCGCTTTTGGCATCGGCGTCGAACGCTTTGCCATGCTCAAATACGGCATCAACGACATTCAATTGTTCTTTCAGAACGATGTGCGATTGTTGCGGCAGTTTCGATAGTTGCAACCACAGATGAACACAGATAAACACTGATGAAGAAAGGCGCAAATCGCAGGCGGGCTAAGAATAATCTGTGTTCATCAGCGTTCATCTGTGGTTTCATCTCTGAGTTTCCCCGATGAAGGCGCTTCTTTCCTGGCTTAGAGAATTTGTCGAAATTCCCGTTGCGCCGAAGCAACTCGGGAATGATCTGACCATGGCGGGACTTGCCGTGGACGGGGTGACGGAGGAGGCCGGAGAAGTCATTCTCGAACTCGATCTCACCACCAACCGGCCGGATTGCCTCAGTCACTACGGTCTGGCCCGGGAGATTGCCACGCTCTATTCCAAGCCGCTCAAGCCGCTTGACGCGATTGGATCGGGGCTTGCCACCAGGCCGAAAGAGAGCGCCACGGCCGCCGCGTCCGTGACCCGAGTGGAAATCGCCGACCCTGATCTTTGCTGCCGGTACGTGGCGCGGGTCATCCGCGGCGTCAAAGTCGCGCCGTCGCCCGACTGGCTCAAGAAGCGCCTCGAGGCATTCGGTTTCCAGTCCATCAACAATGTGGTGGACGCGACCAACTATGTGCTCGCCGAGCTCGGCCATCCGCTTCACGCCTTTGACATGGACACGCTTGCCGAGCAACGTATTGTGGTCCGGCGGGCAAAGCCGGGCGAAAAAATTCGCACCCTGGACGGTGAAGAGCGCACGCTCACCCGAGACAATCTGGTCATCGCCGATGCGCGCCTTCCTGCGGCGCTGGCCGGGGTGATGGGCGGCGAGGCCACCGAAATCTCTTTCCGCAGCAAAAACGTTTTGTTGGAATCGGCCTGGTTTGATCCCATTTCGATCCGGCGCACTGCCAAATCGCTCGGCCTTCGCACGGAAGCCTCGGTGCGGTTCGAGCGCGGCGCGGACGTCGAGCGGGCGGGGGTGGCGGCCGAGCGTTGCGCGCAACTGATTCAAGAACTGGCCGGCGGCGAGCTCCTGGCCGGAGCTGTGGATTGCTACCCAGCCAAAAAGCCGAGGCCGAACGTAAACTTCACCCGCCGCGAACTGCTGCGGGTAATGGGGCAGGACGTGGCCGACGAAGCGATCGAGCGCATCCTGGGGGCGCTCGGCTTTGCGCCGAAGAGAATATCACCGGGCAACTGGCAATGTTCGCTTCCGCCATGGCGGCTCGACGTGACGCGAGAGATTGACCTCATGGAAGAGGTCGCGCGGCATCACGGTTTCGAAAAGTTCCCTTCCCGGCTGCCGCCAGCCAAGGTCGCAGCCGCCCGGCTGGCTCAGGCTGCCAAGGAGGAGCGAATCGGCGAAACCCTTCACGGGCTCGGCTACGATGAAATTATCTCGATTCCTCTCGAAAGCACCGAGGACAACGCGCGCTTCTCCGCGCTTCGCCCGGTGCTCCTGGCCAACCCGATCGCTGAGGATGCATCCGAACTGCGCACCTCCGGCCTGCCGAGCATGATTCGTGCGCTCGCATGGAACCTGAACCGCGGCCAGAAAAACCTCCGCCTATACGAAAGCGGCAAGCGATATCTCGGTGAAGGAGCGCAGCCGAAGGAGACCTGGGTACTCAGCCTCGGCGCCACCGGCCAGGTCCGCGAAAAAAATGTTCAGGAGCCGGCCCGCCCATACGAATTTGCCGATCTCAAGGGCGCGGTCGAGTCCGTGCTCAGCCGGTTTGAGACGGGGACGATTGCCTGGGCGCCGGTACGGGACGCGCCTTTCTTCCACCCGGGAAGATCGGCGCAAATCGAGGCAGGCGGGCAGCGCCTGGGCGCGCTGGGACAACTTGCTCCTCGCGTGGCGGAAGCTTCGAAGTTGCGGCAGGAGGTGTTTCTCGCTGAACTGGACCTGGAAGCGCTTTACAGTATCCCGCTGCGCGCTCTTCGCTATCAGCCGCTCTCGCGTTTTCCGGCAGTCGAACGCGATTTTTCCCTGATTTTGCGCGAGGGCACAAGCTTTGGCGCGGTGGCGGAGGGGGTGCGCCGGTTGGGCATCAGCGAATTGGCGGGGATCGAGCCGGTGGACATTTTTCGTGGCAGGCAAGTGCCGGAGGGCCACTTTAGCCTGTTGCTCCGGCTTACGTTTCAGTCGGCCGAGGCGACCCTGACGGAAGACCGGATCAACGAATACTGTGAGCGGGTTGTCCAGGCGCTTGAGGCCGCGCTCGAAGCAAAGATTCGCCATTAATTTTTTTCACTGCATCGGCTGAGGAAGGCTTCGGCCTTCCGCGGTGTTCTCCATGGCGCAAGCGCAGGAAAAACGGGACGAGTTCGGCCAGCTCGAAACGAAGATCATCGAGCTGGTTGAGCGGTGGAAAAAAGCAGAAGCGGCTCGCCGCGGCGCCGGAGAAGAAATGGAACGGCTGCGCGGGGAGCTTCGCCAGCGCCTGGAAGAAATTCAACACCTCGAACGGGAACTCACCCTTCTCCGACGGGAGCGGGAAGAAGTCCGCGCCCGCGTTGAAAAATTAATCGGGCAAATGGATGCCCTGAGCCGGTCACAATAAGAGTCCGGGCACCGGTCGCCGGATGCGGCTAGCGAATCCCATTGCCTGGAACATCAGGCCTGCTCATAATGGCTCCCGGTTTGCGAGGTTCTCGCCATGCCGGAACCAAAGAGTATTCGCGTAGAGATCTACGACCAGACCTACAACCTTCGGGGCATTGAAGACGAGGAGTACGTTCGCGAACTGGCGGCTTACGTGGACGCGAGGATGCGCGAAATTTCCGAAGCCACCCGCACCATTGATTCGCTTCGCCTGGCCGTACTGGCGGCGCTGCACATTGCCGACGAGCTCCATTCCCAGCGTGGCCGTCCCGGCGAAACCAATGAAGAGCTGCGCCGTCGCGCAGTTCGCTGCCTGGAGTTGATTGATTCCGCGCTCAAGCAAACGGCTTGAAGCGTCGCGCGCCCGTGGTCCGTTAGCCGGCGAAATTTTTCGCCCGGCATCCGGCATCCGCCAGCATTCCCCGGTGTCCAATGTCCGCTCCGGTGTTCTTGCTTGCCCCGTTTTATCGGGGCCTGCCAGCTTCCAAAGCCAGTACGAATCGGCTATTGACCGTGGCCGCCCAAGGAATAGAATGAAAGTCTGGAGTCTGGCTGCGACGTGCGTGCCTGGCACGACGATTCGCTGAGCCAACACTGATCCTAAGGGTGCCCGGTCGTCCCGCCGGTGAGCATGCCCGCGCTTCGCCCGACTACGGGCTCGGCGGGGGAAGCCTGAAGGCGGGCGCTGGGTGCCCCCCGTATCCAACGGGTTCAGGATCTAGTGCCTCACGGCGGCCGCGGCTGGCTCCTTTCTTTTTAATCGTCGGGCATCCCAAGATCGGCGGCCACGGATCGCCGGTTGCCGATTCCCGGTCACTCGGTTGAAGATTCTCTTCATCGGCGACATTTGTGGTTCCGCCGGGCGACAGATCGTCAAGGATCGCCTGCCGGATATTCTGGGGCAGCAAGCCATCGAGTTGGTGATTGCCAACTGCGAAAACGCCGCCTCGGGCTTCGGCATCACTCCGCGGCTGGTGGAAGAGCTGCTCGCCTGCGGCATTGACGTGCTCACCTCGGGCAACCACATCTGGGACCGCAAAGAGATCCTCGACTACATGGCTCATCAGCCGCGGCTGCTTCGTCCCGCCAACTACCCCTCGCTTGCCCCCGGCGTCGGCCTTTATCAGGGCCAGACGAAAGCGGGCACCGATGTTGCCGTGCTCAACCTGCAAGGCCGCGTATTTATGCCGACCATCGATTGCCCCTTTGAAGCGGCCGATCGGGAACTGGCGCGCATTCCCGCTTCCACCAAAATCATCGTCGTGGACATGCACGGCGAGGCCACCAGCGAGAAGCAAGCGATGGGTTGGTATCTGGACGGCAAGGCAACCGTGGTCATCGGAACGCACACCCACGTCGCCACCGCCGATGAACGCATCCTGCCCCAAGGCACCGCCTATCAAACCGATGTCGGCATGACCGGTCCCCACGATTCGATCATTGGCATGCGCAAAGAAGGCGTGTTACAGCGGCTACGAACGCAGCTCCCGGTGCGCTTTGACCCGGCCGAGGGTGACGTCCGGATGAACGCCTTGCTGGTCGAGGCCAACCCGGCTACCGGCCGGGCCCTCTCCGTCGCCCGACTATGCTATCGCATCGACTAGCCTGACCGACGTAAAGACCGAAATTCGAAAATCGGTACTGAAAGCATGCAATTGGCCGATTTTCGAGTTTCGCATTTCGATCTATTTAATGGTCAGAGCATCTTGAAACCGTCGCCGGGGCGAGCCGTTGACGCCACCGCCGAGACACATTGTAATATCCAAAGGTACCGATGCGACGCGTGATGGGGCTGGTTTCAATTCTCCTGGCTTTCCTATCTTCGCTGGCACCGGCACAGCTCGCCGACTGGAAAGCTACACAACCGATCTTTCTCGAAGCGGGATCCCGGGTGAGCGCGGTGCGGAGGGACGCAGCCGGGCGCTACCTGGTCCTGCAATCGCGCCCGGCAACCCTTTTCGTCTTTGACGGGAACCTGAAATGGCTGGGCAAGTACGTTCCCCAAAGGGGTCAAGACACTTTGAGCTTTGCCGAGGACTTCACGGTCGGCGATGACGGAAAGATTTATGTTGCTGACCGTGGCGCCCAGGCCGTCAAAATTCTTTCTCCTTCCGGTGAACTGCAGCAGGCGATTCCCTTTCCTCAACCCATCTCGGTGGCGGCGACGGCTGAGGGAGAGCTCTTCGTGTCGAGCGCCCAGGCGCGGGTTCTCGTCTCCAGAGTGGATTCGGCCGGCAAGGTCATCGGCGAATTTGGCGCGCTTCAGGAGTTTGCCGGCCGGGCCGACGTGCAAAGGACTTTCAACATTGGTCTTATAAGGCGAGACCGAGCCGGGCACATCTACTATCTCTTTCGCCACCTGCCAAGGCCGACCATCCACAAATACTCGCCCCTGGGTCATCTGGTAGCGGAATTCGAGCTTGTGGGGCAGAGTCTGCCTCGACCCCAACCCCCACCGCCGAAAGAACTCTTTCCGGCTCGCCCCGGCGAGCCGCCTCCCCGCGTCACCAAGACCGAACGCGCCATCCAGCGAGCGGCAGCCATGACCGCGCGCGACGTGCTGACCGCTCTCGCCGTGAACCCCCAAACCGAGGAGCTGTGGGTCGGCGCCGGCTCGTCGCTCTTGCACGTTGACCGCGAAGGACGCAGTTTGGGCGAATGGCAGGCGGTCGATCCCGGGGGCGCACCCATCAAGATTGATGATCTGCTCATCGAGCCAGATCGAGTGATCGTCGTCTCAGCCGGACGAGGCGTCTTCCTGTTTCCGCTTCCCGGCGGTTCAACACCTGCCAAGGCCGCCCCTTGAAGGCACGGGGCGCATCTCCTATACTTCTGCGCTGCATTTCCGTCCGCGCACATCCCGAATGCGGGCAAGCCCGAATCCCGATGGTTCGGCAGGGGAGACCGCAAGTTCAAAATTCTTCAACTTCTGGCATCAGGAGGATTCATGGTTGCTGTGCCGCCCGAAAGAGAATTCCAAATGTATGAGGCCATGGCGGCGCGCTTCGACGTGGCTGCCGCCAAGCTCGGTCTCGACGAAGGGCTGGTGCGCGTCCTGCGCCACCCCAACAAGGAGATTACCCTCTACATTCCGGTGGCGATGGATAAGGGTGAGCTTCAAATCTTTATCGGTTATCGGGTGCAACATTCGGTCGTCCGCGGGCCGGGGAAGGGCGGCATCCGCTACGCCCCGGACGTTACGCTCGACGAAGTGCGAGCGCTGGCAAGCTGGATGACCTGGAAATGCGCGGTGGTCAACATCCCTTTTGGCGGCGCCAAAGGCGGCGTTATCTGCGACCCGGCCAAGCTGTCCACCGGAGAGCTCGAACGCATCACCCGGCGTTACACCGCCGAATTGCTCGACTACCTGGGCCCGGAGCGGGACGTCCCCGCCCCCGACCTGGGCACCAACGAGCAGACCATGGCCTGGGTGATGGATACTTACTCGATGCATGTGCGCCATACCGTTACCGCGGTGGTAACGGGCAAGCCACTCGACCTCGGCGGCTCGCGCGGCCGCCATGAAGCGACCGGGCGCGGTTGCATGATCGTCTGCGACAAGGCACTGGAGAAATTCAAGCGCAAACGGCCGGAAACCCGCGTGATCATTCAGGGCTTTGGCAACGTCGGCTCGATGGCCGCCAAGCTGATGCACGAGGCCGGCTACAAGATCGTCGGCATCGCCGACGTCAGCGGCGGCATCTATCATGAAAAAGGTCTGGACGTGCCCAAACTCCTCGACCTGACCTCCCATGGACGATTCGTCAAAGACTTCAAAGAGGGCCAGCCGGTGGATCGCAGCGAGATCCTCTTCCTCGACTGCGATGTCCTGATGCCCGCAGCCGTCGAAAATCAGATTACTTCCAAGAATGCCAACCGCGTCCAAGCGAAGATCCTCTGTGAGGCAGCCAATGGCCCCACCACCGCGCCCGCCGACGACATCCTCGAGCGAAAGGGCGTCTTCCTCATCCCCGATATCCTCGCCAACGCCGGCGGGGTAACGGTGAGCTACTTCGAGTGGGTGCAGGACCGCCAGGGCTATTTCTGGAATGAGCAGCTCGTCAATCACCGGCTGGAAGAGATCATGGTCCACAGCTTCGATGACGTCGTGCGCTACGCCGAAATCCACAAGGTAACTAACCGCATCGCGGCCTACATGCTGGCCATCGATCGAGTGGCCTTTGCCCTCAAGCTGCGCGGAATCTACGCCTGAAGCTCCCTCTCCGTGGTCGGCCAAGGGCCGCTCGATGCCGTTCGCCGGAAGGCCCGCCGCGGCGGTGCCAGCCTCCCAGCCGAACCATTCGCCCCTCCCGGCCGACCCTGACGTTGACCCGCCCCGCCCGACATTCATCCCCCGCCCGGGCCGTGGTAAAGCCGCCTAGGGTTTTTCATTTACAACCGCGAAGCGGTTCGCTACGATAAGGCGTCTTTTTGCGGTGGCTTACGGCCAGCGTTTACACTACAAATGTAGGAAAAAGCCACTGACCGATGGGAGCAGATGACCACCCGGTCTGACACGATCACTCCCGGCGGCTTGAAGAGTGACGACGAGCACCGGGCCGATATCTGCAACGTCGGGCGGTGGATTCACCAGCGCGGCTACGTGGCCGCGACCGACGGCAACATCACGGTGCGTCTCGATAACCAGCGCATCCTCACCAGTCCCACCGCTGCTTCCAAGGGCATGATGGAACCGGACGACCTGGCCATTGTGGACTACCAGGGCAAGAAGATCTCCGGCCGCAAGGCAGCTTCGTCGGAAATCGCCATGCACCTGCTGATTTACAAACGCCGCCCCGATGTGAATGCGATCTGCCATGCGCATCCGCCGGTGGCAACCGGGTACGCTGCCGCCAATCTTCCCCTCAGCAAGGCGCTCATCTCGGAGGTGGTGCTGGCGCTGGGGTGCATTCCGGTGGCGCAGTACGGCACTCCCGGCACGCCCGAACTGACGCGGGCGCTCGAACCGCTGGTGGCCCGCTACGATGCCATCTTGATGGCCAATCATGGCGTGGTAACGTACGGCGAAGATTTGCGGATGGCCTATTTCCGCATGGAGACGGTGGAGCACTTCGCCCGGGTTTCGCTCGTGACCGAACTTTTGGGAAGAGAGGTGTTGCTTTCCAGCACAGATGTGGAAAAATTGCTCGAAGCGCGGCGCCGGTACGGAATTGAGACGGCGGCGCCGATCAGTGCCGAGTGCCCGGTGACGGCTGAAGCCCGCCGTGAAGAACCCGCTCCCGAAGCTTCGGGACGACCTGTTCCGGCGGCGAGGCGCGAGGAAAGCTATGGCGGGGCCATGCACCAGCACGGCGCGGGCTGCGCCTGCGGCCTACCGGCCGGCGGCGAAGGTGCCAGGTTTTCTCTTACCCCGCAAGAGCTGGAACGGTTGATTGACGAGGCGATGCGCGAGCTGCATCGCCGCTAATCCTCCCGAAGTTTCGGGAGGAGGCGAACCCTGGGGATGCAAGGTGCAGGCAGCGATAGGACGGGAGGATCAGAATGGGTGAAGCACTAGGAATGATCGAAACCCGCGGGCTGGTGGCGATGATTGAAGCCTCCGACGCCATGGTCAAGGCAGCCAAGGTCACGCTGGTCGGCTGGGAGAAGATCGGTTCGGGCTATGTGACCGCGCTCGTGCGCGGCGACGTGGCGGCGGTGAAGGCCGCCACCGATGCCGGCGCGGCTGCCGCTCGGCGAGTGGGCGAGCTGATTGCCGTGCACGTCATCCCGCGGCCGCACGGGTCGCTCGAAGATGTGCTGCCGATCGGCAAGTCGGCGCTGGCAGCAGCGAAGTAGCGCCCGGGCCAATCGGACGATACAGCGCGTGGCCACAGTCTTCCGGCTGTCGCTCGGCAGTTGCTTCGCCGCCTCACTCCGGGTAAGGCGAGCAAGGGACGAATTTCAAGCAGGGCACGAGTTTCGAATTTCGCTTTTCGATTTTCCATCATGCTTTTAGCACGCATCGTCGGCACCGTCGTCGCGACGCGGAAAGACCCGCGGCTTGAGGGGAAGAAGCTGCTGGTCGTGAAGCCCATCTCGCCGGAGGGCGCGGATGAGGCCGGATACCTCGTCGCGGTGGATACGGTGGACGCGGGCTTTCGCGAGACGGTGCTGATCGTGCAGGGCAGTTCAGCGCGCATGGCCGCCGAATGCAAAGACCGGCCGGTGGATGCGGCGATTGTCGGCATCGTGGATACCGTCCAGCTCGACGCGCAGCACGAAGCCGAACTGGCAGCCGCAAGGAAGAAGTAAAGGAAGCAGAGGAAGCAAAGGAAGTACACGACGAAAAGGAAATCAGTGAGAAGCGAAAGGCACAAGATTTACTGTAGAGACACTGAAAACGCAGAGTCCAGCCAGCCGCTTTAGAGGCGTGGTTTCTTCGGTTCGCGCAACTCGCCAACGGAGAGTGATAAATTGAAGTACCGGGTCATCCTAGAGCCCGACCTGGAGGCAGGGGGATTTGTGGTGAGCTGCCCGAGCCTTCCGGGTTGCCACTCGCAAGGAGAAACTCGCGAAGAGGCTCTGGCTAATATCCGCGATGCCATTGAGGGCTACATGGCCAGCCTCAAGAAGCACAATTTGCCCTTGCCGAGCGATTGCGCCACCCCTCTCTAGAGGCGGGAGTTTTTACGGTTTTCGAGTTTCGATCATGATGCTTGGTCGCGTAATCGGCAACGTGGTCTGCACGATGAAGAACGCCTCGCTTGAGGGGAAGAAGATTCTTGTGGTGCAGCCGGTGGGGAAAGACGGCAAAGACCGCGGCAAGCCGGTGATTGCCCTGGATGCAGTCGGCGCCGGCGCGGGTGAGCTGGTCTATTGGTGTCGCGGGCGCGAGGCGACCTATGCCTGGCCGGAAGAAGTGCCGACGGAAGCGACGATTGTAGGCATCGTGGACACGGTCCAGATACCGGAGGTTGGAAGCTAGAGGCTTGAGGTTGGAAGAGCGAGTTTCGCTTTTCGAGTTTCGCATTTCGCTTCTTCAGACATGCTAATTGGCCGAGTCATCGGCGACGTGGTAGCCACCCAGAAATCACCCTCGCACGAGGGCCAGAAGATTCTGGTTGTCCAGCCGCTCAATCTCGACGGAAGCGATCGCGGCGAGGCCATCCTCGCCCTCGATGCGGTGCAAGCCGGGATCGGCGAAAAAGTTCTGGTCACCACCGAAGGCTGGTCAGCCATGACCGCCGTCGAGCGGCCCAACTCCCCCATTGACATGGCGATTGTCGGCATCGTGGATACCGTCGATCTCATCGAAAATGTGAAGTAGCGCCGCCGTCTCCAGCGGCTTGCAACTTGTTTCGATCCGCGCCTACCATAATCTCACTGGCACGAGAGAGCAGCCAATGGCTTGGACCTTTCTTTTTCGACTCTGTTTGGTTCTTCTCTTCCCGGCGTTGACCTTTGCTGAAGGCCACACTGGCGGCAAATCGAAATGGTTTGACTTCGCTCACCATGAATGGTTCGACCGCGCTCAGCATGAAGGAGGACCTGCGATGGCACTGAAACTGACAAGCACCGCCTTCCAACCCGGCGCTACTATACCGGAGAAGTTCACTTGCGATGGGCCCGATGTTTCGCCCGCCCTCGCGTGGGCGGACCCACCGGCCGGCACGCATAGCTTTGCCCTGATCATGGACGACCCCGACGCCCCGGTCGGCACCTGGGTCCACTGGGTGCTCTACGACTTGCCCGCCAACACGCGCGAGCTAGCCGAAGGCGTCCCCAAGCAGGAAGAGCTCCCGAGCAGGGCGCGCCAGGGCCGCAACGACTTCCGCAAGATTGGCTACGGCGGTCCCTGTCCCCCATCGGGGCCCGCGCATCGTTACTTTTTCAAACTCTACGCGCTCGATTCCAAAACCAACCTCAAGCCGGGCGCGACCAAGGCCGAATTGGAAAAGGCCATGAAAGGGCACATCCTTGCCCAAGCCGAATTGATGGGCCGCTACCAGCGGTAGCCATGGCCGCTCTCGTAGGCGGACTCAAGAACTTGACAGCCCCTGCCCTTTGTCGGATAATCCGATTGTCCGATTG
>DATBWB010000014.1 GCA_036514995.1 Candidatus Acidiferrales bacterium | reverse complement strand
AGCCGATAGACGACATTCGTCGCCAGGCACATGGCGTCACCGGTCACCGTCAGAGCCGCCACGATGCTGGTCTCGTTGTCACCCGCTCCCAGAAAGTTCGGCCCGCCCGAGTCGCCGTAACAAGTCCCGCCGTCGCCAGTCGCGTCGTTCTGTGACAGGCGCAGCCATGCGTTGTTCAGCGCGTTGAATTCAGAAACCGCAACCCAGCGGTCGCTGCTGAAAGGGAAGCTCGGAGGCCCGCCGCCTCTCGTCGGCTCGTGCACACCGTAGCCAACCGCAGTGAATTTCTTGCCCTTCAGCTTTCCCTCTGCCTTCAGCCGGTCGAAAAGGCCCGCGGAGGGAAGTGACGCCGGTGTGATGCCTTTCACTCGCCGGTCGAACGTAATGACCGCAATGTCGCCAGGATCGGACTGCGCCCCGTTGAAGTTCGGGTTGGTGTGCATCGTCCCCGGGATCAGCTCTGAATTTGCCGTGAACTGCGCATCGAAAGTAACCCACACCTGGGTGATGCCGCGCGACTCCAAGAAGGCGGTGCAGTGGGCGGCTGTGAGGAAGACGGTCGGAGAGATCAGCGTCCCCGAGCAAAGCAGGTCTTTCTGCCCGGGCACACTCCACTCCGCGATAAGCGCGCCGACGTTCGGGTGACCGTTTCCGTCCGGCCTGCCGAACGTGATCGCGCCCGCCACCGCACCCAACAGCAGCGCCACTGCCAATACCAGGGCCCTAGAAGGATTGAGTATCCGTTTCATGGAAGTACTCCTTCGAATCGAATGTTGGGGAGCTGCAAGGTTGAAACCTGCCAACCACGGCTCGGTTTCAATAGCTGGCAGAAACTCTACACCCATGGCGCACTCAAGTCAATTGATGTAATCGGGAATTCCCGATTTTAGTTTCGAATTGGGACAAGGGCGGTTCGCGTTTCTCTGCCGTTTGCCTTTTGTCACCCCATATGTGATGATTTTTTTGAGAGCTGGAGGAGTCTTCCTCACACTGATGGCTACGTCTTTTGTGATCACCCAACCGGACGAATTCGGCCCCGGCCCTGAGTCGGAAGGTTTTCTCTTTACGACCCTCGACAAGGCGGTGAATTGGGCAAGGAAGTCGTCGCTCTGGCCGTTATCGTTCGGCCTGGCCTGCTGCGCCATTGAGATGATGGCGACGGGCGCTTCGCGGTACGACATCGCCCGCTTTGGCGCCGAGGTTTTCCGCGGCTCGCCCCGGCAGTCTGACCTGATGATCGTTGCCGGGCGCGTCTCCCAGAAAATGGCGCCGATTATTCGCACCCTTTACGACCAGATGCCCGAGCCGAAATGGGTCATCTCGATGGGTGCCTGCGCCACCTCCGGCGGTGTCTTCAATAATTACGCCGTCGTCCAGGGCGTCAACCAGATCATCCCGGTGGACGTCTATGTCCCCGGCTGCCCGCCCCGGCCCGAACAATTGCTCTACGCCATCATGCTGCTGCAAAAGAAAATCATGAACGAACGCGGCAGCTTCAAAAAAGCCCTCAATCTAAAATAGCGTTTATCTTTTCAGGCAAGCTTCACAAAAGGCAGGGCTGTTACTTCAGCGGAACCTCCGTCGAAGGTGAGCATTGTTCCGGGCTGGCTTGCCTCGCGTCGCAGGATGGCAAGCGCGATCGGCCGTTCGAGGGCGAACGAATGGACGGCGCTGGTGAAGCGGCCCGCTTCTTTTCCTTTGAGGAAGAGCGGCGTGCCGGCCCTGCCCGCCGAGGTCGCAGTGGCCGGTTCATCCAGCGAACTCAAAATCAGGCCGGCGAGCGTACGATGGACCTCACCGCGCGAGCGGATGCGCTCGACGATCTCCTGGCCCACGTAGCATCCCTTGGTAAAACTGACCGCGGTCGTCTCCAGGCCGGCCTCTTGAGGCAGAGTGCGGTCGTCCACTTCGCATCCATACCAGGGGATGCCCGCCTCGACGCGGAGAACATTCAAAGCCTCGAAGCCAACCGGCCGGCCGGGGCCTAGAGCGTCGAGGAGAATGTTCCAAAGCTCGGCAGCACGCGACCTTTCCACGACAAACTCGACCCCAGGGAAGCCACAATTGGACACGCGCATGAGCCCGCCCCTGATTCCCTCGAGGCTGAAGCTCGCGTGCCCGAAGGGTGCCACCGCATCAAGTTCGAGATGCAGGAGGGAGCGGACAATTTCGGGTGTTGCTGGCCCCTCTAGACCGATCGTGCTCACGGTTGCGGACTTATCCGCGAGTTCGACCTGGTCCATGATGATGTAATGCTCGAGCGTCTTGACGACCCGTTCGACCTGTGAGAGCCGAGTTTCGAGGAACAGACGGTCGGTCTCAGCAAAAATGCGCAGTTCAGCCAGGACGTGCCCCTGGACATCCAGGAGAAGCGCCGCACAACCCTGACCCGGCGAGAGCGCTTTGACGTCATTCGATACCATCCCATGGAGAAAACGTACCCGGTCTTCGCCCGTTACTTCGACCCATCCGCGAAAGCCGAGGTCGAGCACTCCGGCAGCCGACCGAAGGGCCAACCATTCTTCACGGGGATGGGAGAAAGAGCGGGCCACCGCCACCTGGTCCCATTCCACGGTGGGCGTGCCGCGCTTTTGATGAAGCTCGTCGAGAGCGCTTGCCCGGGTCATCGTTCCGTTCCTTCGCCGGGAACACGATCATAACGTCCCGCCGGCGCCTTTCGCATTGTAGTGGGATGGGTCGAGTGGCGCAACCCGCCACCCGGGCGCGCGGCGGCGTTCACGCTGTTCTTGCGAACGTGGCTAAATCTTGATGCTGTCTATTTTGCTTGCCAGCGCCAGGTCTTTGACGGTGACCCCGCCTTCGCTGTGGGTGGAGAGTACCAGAGTTACCAGGTTGTAATTGATCGCGATGTCGGGATGGTGTTGCTCGGCTTCCGCCAATTCGGCAACCTTGTTGACGAATTGAATGGCGGGAACGAAGGATCGCAGGCTGAAGCGCTTCTGGATGGCCTTGCCGACCAGGTCCCATCCCGGGAGAGACTTGAGTCGCTCACCAATTTCTGCTTCGCTCAATGGCATGACCTGGCTCCTTGATGTGCTTGCTATCGATGATGGGGAAGACGCGCAGGAAACTTCCTGGCCTCCGCCCGCCGCCGTCTCCCCGGATTCTAATGTGTTACTTATCCTGCTGGTGCCGTTCCAACTATTTGCGGCCATTTTCCGCAAGTCATACGGCATGCTTTATTCATCATACAGGATCGAGATGTATAGGTTCATCAAGTTGGAACGGCACTAGATACTATTTTTGCCGGAAATTATCAAGCGGGAAACTCTTGGGCAACTGAGGTGGCATGCGGTGCGGTATAATTATTGCTTTATGGACAAGAAAGCCGACATCGAAAGAAATCCGGACCGGCGCGGGTTTTTGCGGCGGGCGCTCAGTCAGGTGCTGCCGTGGCTCGCTGGCGCCGCCGCGGGCAGCGCTATCCCGGCAAGCGCCCAGGAGGATCTAGCTGCCCCGCCGGCCGCCCCCGCGCCAACCGAACCGATGCCTGAAGCGGTCAAGCGCGAGCTGGATGCGCAGTGGGAAGAATTTTCTCGTGATAATCCTGAGTACGGGCGCCCGCTTGACTCGTAAAGGCAAGCCCCCGCAGGAAGAGCCCTGGATGATCCATGAAATTTTGCCCGTCGGGTGGCTGCAATGCAACTGCTCGATTGTGGCTGACGAAAAAAGCAAAGAAGCAGCCGTGATTGATCCCGGCGACGAGGTTGAAAAGATCCTCGAGATCATTCGCCGCTATGACCTCAAGGTTCGCTACCTGATCAATACCCACGCCCACATTGACCATGTCGGTGGGTTGCTCGAGTTGCGGAAGAGCACGGGCGCGCCGGTTCTGATGCACGCCGAGGATCTCGAGCTCTATCGCAATCTGGAGACCCAGGCGTTGATGATTGGCGTGCCGGCGCCGCCGCGGGCGGAAGTGGACGGATTCTTGAAAGAGGGCGACCGCCTGACCTGGGGAGCGCTCGAGGCCCGAGTCCTGCACACCCCGGGGCATACTCGCGGCAGCATCAGCCTCCTCATGCCCGGAAGTACACCGGCCGTTCAAGAACCAAATCAAGATTCGCGAGACCGGCTCTTTGCCGGCGATACGTTGTTCCAGGGCAGTATCGGACGCACCGACCTGTGGGGCGGCTCCTTCAAGGCCATCATGCGCTCGATTCGGGACAAGCTATTGGTCTTGGCAGACGAGACGATTGTCTTCCCCGGCCACGGCCCGGCCACAACTATTGGAAAAGAACGCGAGTGGAATCCCTTCCTGCAGGATATTTAGCCCGTGCTCTTCACGGTTCGGCCAAGTCCGACCAGATGCGTTGGGCCGGCGTAACGCCGCCTTCTAGGCGGCTTCTGACCTTCACGGTTCGGCCAAGCCCGACCAAGTGAGTCCGCCTCTTCCCCCCAATTGAGTCCTACATTCTCCCTAATCCCTTAAGAATCTGATGGTTAACCAAATAATCCCGGCTGCCGCACTTTGCTGGACAATTTGCCCCGTTCACTGGATACCCCTTTACCGTCGGTATCTTACGCGTAGAGAATCGCCGGCGGTCAAGGTTCCAGCCATTATGCTTCTGCTGAGGGTCGAGGAAACCCGGCAACAGGCCTCTTTATCCGAGCGCCATTTTCCTTTCCCAAATGGTCCCGCCGGCATTGCGGGAATCTCACTGTTTGACGAGGTAAAGCCATGAGCACACAGACCACCCCCACGTCTCTTTCGAGCACCGCTGGTTTGGTGCAGCTCGGGTCCACCGAAGAATTAATTCGCCAGAAGCTCGAGCAAGAGCGCGCCCGCTTGGAGCGCGAATATGGGGTGCAGCACAAAGAAGTGCACCATTTCAAGCGCCCCGCCGAGCGCCTCTTCACCAAGGCCGACCGCAGCAAGGCAACGATTTTGTTCGGCGGGCTGACCTGGAAGCACGAAAAGCTCATCCACGGCGCGCTTGAGAGCCTCGGCTACAAGTGTGAGGTCGTGCCCACGCCGGACGTCCGGGCCTTCCAACTCGGAAAGGAATACGGCAATAACGGCCAGTGCAACCCCACTTACTTCACGGTCGGCAATGTTGTCCAATACCTCCAGCGGCTCGAAGAGCAGGGCATGACCAAGCAGGACATCCTCGACCGCTACGTCTTCTTCACCGCCGGCGCCTGCGGGCCCTGCCGCTTCGGGATGTATGAGGCCGAGTACCGGCTGGCGTTGCGCAATTCCGGCTTCGATGGTTTCCGCGTGATGCTTTTCCAGCAAGGTGGCGGGCTGAACCAGGCTGAGGCGGAAGCCGGCCTCGAAATGAACCTCCAGTTCTTCCTTGGCATCCTGAACGCCATGAACATGGGCGACCTGATTAACGAGGTTGCCTACCTGATTCGCCCCTTCGAACTGAACAAGGGCGAAACCGATGCCGTCCTTGATGATTTGATGGACTTCATGCAAGGCGTGATGAAGCGAAAGAAGCCCTGGCAACCGACCGGATGGCTGGCTAAGGTCGTGAACGGTCGCCCGGGGCTGACGAGCGCGGCCAATTACCTCGGCCAGTTCCTTTCGCAGATTTGGGGCGACGCCTATCTTTCCCCGCTGCGCGAGGTCCGCGATCGGCTCGATGCGGTCAAAGTGGATCGTCTGCGGGTGAAACCCATCGTCAAGATCACCGGTGAATTCTGGGCGCAGACCACCGAGGGCGACGGCAACTTCAACATGTTCCGCTTCCTCGAGCACGAGGGGGCGCAGATCTTGGTCGAGCCCATTGGCACCTGGATCATGTACATGCTCCACCAGGCCATCCAGGAGACCGGCGACCGCCGCGGCCTGGCCGACAAGGAAGTGATGCCGGGCAAATGGGACATCCGCAAGCGGCTCCCCCTCGAGCGCAACTACTACAAGAAACTCGCCACCTTGAAAGTTGCCGAGAAAATCTTCAAGCGCGAATATCACCGTATCAAGGATGCCCTTGGCGGCATCGCTCACGGGCTGACCGACCAGTATGAGTTGCAGCGCGTCGGCCATCCTTATTACAACTCGCGCGCCGGCGGCGGCGAGGGCCATCTGGAAGTGGCGAAGAATATCTACTACTCCAACAAAGAGCTTTGCCACATGGTCCTCAGCATGAAGCCGTTTGGCTGCATGCCTTCCACCCAGTCTGACGGTGCCCAATCCGCCGTCGTCGCCCGCTACAAGGACATGATCTTCCTCCCCGTCGAGACCTCCGGCGAAGGCGAAGTGAACGCCCACAGCCGCGTCCAGATGGCCCTGGGCGAGGCGAAGGCCAAAACCAAGATCGAGTTTGCCGAAGTCATGAAGTCCACCGGCAAGACCCTTGACCAGATCAAGGAATTTGTCGAAAAGCATCCCGACCTCCAGCGGCCCATGTACCGCGTGCCCAAGTACAAGGGCGTCATCGGCACGGCAGCGAATTTCGCCAGGCACGTTTCCCATCTCATGGATGGCTCGGAGAAGCTTGGCCGGTCGAATGGCCATGCCCGCTGACCGGAGGACATAAACTAAATGAGCGCCGAAAATCAAAAATTGCTCTACATGGGCGTGGACGTGGGTTCGACCACCGTTAAGGTCGTCGTCGTGGATCCCGATACCGACAAGATGCTCTGGTCGGACTACCAGCGCCACGACACCAAGCAGCCGGAAAAGACTCTCGAGTTTTTGAAGCGCGTCGAGAACGATATCCCCGGAGTTCCCCCGGAACAGTACCGGGTCTTTATTACCGGGTCGGGCGGGAGCACGGTCGCCAAGTTTATCGGCGCGAAATTCGTGCAAGAAGTGAATGCCGTTTCGCTCGCCGTCGAAAAACTCTACCCCGAGTGCGGGTCAGTCATTGAGCTGGGCGGGCAGGATGCCAAGATCATCATTTTCAAGGAAGACCCCGAAACCGGCAAAAAGAAGAAGCTGCCCTCCATGAACGACAAATGTGCCGGCGGCACCGGGGCGGTCATTGACAAAATCAACGCCAAACTCCGCATTCCGTCGGAAGAGCTTTGCAAGATGGGCTATAACGGCTTGAGGCTCCACCCGGTGGCGGGGAAGTGCGGCGTCTTTGCCGAGACGGACATCAACTCTCTTCAGAAGCAGGGCGTTGAGCCGCCGGAGTTGATGGCGTCCCTTTTCGAAGCCATTATTCAACAGAACCTCTCCGTGCTTACCCGGGGCAATACCCTGCGGCCGGTTGTGCTGCTGCTCGGCGGCCCGAACACCTACATCCAGGGCATGCAGGACTGCTGGAAGGCGAATATCCCGAAAGTCTGGGAGGAGCGCGGCTATCCCTTGCCGGAAGGGGTGGATCCGAAGACGCTCATCCGCACGCCCGAAAACGCTCAGTACTTCGCCGCCCTCGGCGCTTGCGAGTATGGCAAGACAGAAGACCCGGGCGTCGGCCTCTACAAGGGTTACAAGGAGCTCGAGTGGTTTATCAACGTCGGCCGTAATGAAGAGAAGATGAAGAAAGGCGGCGGCGCCGGCCTGTCGAAGTCGGAAGAAGACCTTCAGGCCTTCAAGGACCGTTTCAAGCACAAGAAGTTTCTTCCGGCCACCTTCCAGCCCGGCGAAGTTGTTCGATGCTTTGTCGGCGTGGACGGCGGCTCGACCTCGACCAAGGCCGTGCTCCTTTCCACCGACAAGAAGTTGCTGGTGAAGGCCTACCAGCTTTCCAAGGGCAATCCCATCGAAGACACCATGGAAATGTTCGCCAAGCTGCGCAAGCAGGTGGAAGACCAGGGCGCCGGTTTGGAAATCCTGGGCGTTGCCTGCACCGGGTACGCCAAGGACATTTTGAAGGACGCGATCTGCGCCGATGCCGGAATTGTCGAGACGGTCGCCCACACCCAGGCGTCGCTTCACTTCTATCACGATGTGGATGTGATCTGCGACGTCGGCGGCCAGGACATCAAGATCATCATCCTGAAAGACGGCCGGGTAAAGGACTTCAAGTTGAATACGCAGTGCTCGGCCGGGAATGGCTACTTCTTGCAGTCCACCGCCGAAGGCTTCGGCATTTCCGTCGAGCAGTATGCCGACGCGGCCTTTGGCGCCAAAGCCTTCCCGCAGTTCGGCTACGGCTGTGCCGTCTTCATGCAGTCCGATATCGTGGACTTTCAGCGGCAGGGTTGGAAGGCTGAGGAAATCATGGCCGGACTCGCCAACGTCCTGCCCAAGAACATCTGGCTCTATGTCAGCCAGATTCCAAACCTGGCCTCGCTCGGCCGCAATTTTGTTTTGCAGGGCGGCACGCAGCACAACCTGGCGGCGGTGAAGGCGCAGGTGGACTTCATTGAATCGCGCTTTAAGGGCAAGCCCATCCAGCCCAACGTGCGCGTCCACGAGCATTGCGGGGAAGCCGGCGCCATCGGCGCTGCCCTCGAGGCGGCTCGCCTGTTCGAAAATGGGATGAAGACGCGCTTCATCGGCCTCGATGCCGTCGCCTCCATTAGCTACAAGACGGCCCGCAGCGAAGATACCCGCTGCTACTTCTGCAAGAACAAGTGCCTGCGCACCTTCATTGACGTGAAGTCGTCAACCCCCAATCCCGACTACAAGCCGCCCGTCAAGACCAAAGTGCCGCTCGAACCGGGCTCGCAGCGGTTGATCATTGCCACTTGCGAGAAGGGCACCGTCGAAAACGTGGACGATATGCGCAACATCAAGTCCGGTCTCGACGCCATCAAGAAGGAAAATCCGAACCTGGTCGAGCTGGCCGCCAAGGCTGCTTTCCGCAGCTACTCGCCGCCGATCGTCGCCGACCCGCTCTCCAAGCATGCCTTCACCAAGGCGCAAAAGCGGCGCCTCGAGCTGATAAAGAAGCGGGCGACCATCAAGATCGGCATCCCGCGCCTCCTGAACCAGTACTCAACCGGGCCTTTCTGGACGGCCTACTTTGAATCGCTGGGCGTACAGCCGGAGAATATCATCTGGTCGGACTTTACCAGCGAACAGCTTTATAAGGAAGGTTGCAAACGCGGCGCCATTGACCCCTGCT
The DNA here is from genome assembly GCA_036514995.1 of Candidatus Acidiferrales bacterium. Taxonomy (NCBI): domain Bacteria; kingdom Pseudomonadati; phylum Acidobacteriota; class Terriglobia; order Candidatus Acidiferrales; species Candidatus Acidiferrales bacterium. Next base: position 11,509 of record DATBWB010000014.1, on the reverse strand, counting down.
TCCCCTCCAAAATCGGCATCCCGCACACCCACAACCTGCTCTATGTCCATCACCCGAAGAAGAAACTCGACATCATCTTCTTCCCCATGATTGACTCGTTGACCACCGACCTGACCCACACCCAGAGCAACCGCGCCTGCCCCACCGTAACCGCCACCCCGGCTTCGGTGAAAGCAGCCTTCACCAAGGAAGGCGATGTCTTCAAGGAAAAGGGCGTGCGTTACGTGGATACGCTCGTCGTGATGAACGACACTCCCTTGTTGGCGCGGCAGATGTATCAGGACTGGGCCGATATTCTGGGTCTTTCCGAAGAAGAGAATTTCCGCGCCGTCCTGGAAGGCAACAAGGCGATGAACCTCTTCACCAACGTGGTTTTGCGCGGCACCGCCCGCGAGGTGCTCGACAAGATTGAGAGCGAGGATAAGATCGGCATCGTGCTTCTCGGCCGGCCGTACCACAACGACCCCGGCGTCAACCACGAAATCCTCGATGAATTCCAGAAGCTCGGCTACCCCGTCTTCGCTCAAGACTCTTTGCCCATTGACGACGACATTATCTGGCGGCTGTTCGGCGAGGAAGTTCAGCAGGGCCAGATCCCGGACCCCATGGCCATCACCGACGTCTGGAAGAACTCTTACAGCGAAAACACCAGCCGGAAAGTCTGGGTGGCCAAGTACGTGGCCCGCCACCCCAACCTGGTGGCCTTGGAGCTTTCGAGCTTCAAATGCGGCCACGACGCCCCCATCTATTCGGTGGTGGAAGAGATCGTCGAGCACTCCGGCACACCCTATTTCTGTTTCAAGGACATTGACGAGAACAAGCCCACCGGCTCGATCAGGATCCGGGTCGAGACCATCGGCTATTTCCTTAAGCGCTACCGCGAAGACATCGTCCGCAACAAGGCCAAAAAGGCCGAGGTCGAGGCCAAATTGCGCCATTACGAAGAGCAACTCCGCCGCGGCTTGGAAGGGAACAGAGCCGCTGATGAGTTGGAATTCGACGAGGACTTCATTCCCCGGGGCGATTCCCTTGCCCCGGAAGCCACCATCCATGCCGCGGGGAATGACGGTGCCGCGATTTCCGGCGATTAACAGAACGATTGACCGCCACCCAAAAACTTTCGGCCGAGCCCCCTGGAGATCGCAGGGGGTTCTTGCTGTTAACGTAGGGGCCGGTCTTCAGACCGCCTCTTGCCCCTACACAGATACTCTGGTACCTTAGCCACCAACCAAAGCAATTCCAGGAGAGCCCTTCATGGAAGCTGACAAGACCATGTTCGAGATTTACCGCGAGGCAACCTACAGCGGCAAATACAAGGTCGTCTATTTCACCGAGCTCCATGATCACAACAAGGAATTTGAGATCATCAGCGCCACCGAGGGCGAGCACTACTACGACGGGTTCATCAAGAACTGGCGCAAAGATAAAGCGAAACTGCTCATCGACAAATTCGTGCGCCGGTTGAACGAGGGGGAAAAGCTGACGCCGGCCGACCTGGAATGCGAACTGGCGGAATACATTCCACAGGCCACGTAGGGCCGTTCCAATTTTGTGTAGGGGCTTTTCTTTGCGTAGGGGCTCTTCTCTTTGTGTAAGGGCAAGCTTCAGCTTGCCCTCTTTCGCTTGCCCTCGTCATGGGGCGGTCAGAAGCTCTTGTCTTTTCTTTGTGTAGGGGCAAGCCCGCCCGTCATTCTTGTCTTTGTGTAGGGGCAAGCTTCAGCTTGCCCGCTTGTCGAGCAATTGAGTTGGAAGAGCACCGCCCCCGGCATCCTCAGCCTTGCCTCCCCGCAAGGCTTTCGTTCTTGGTGGCAGCGATTTGCCGTGACCAAACAAGAAATCTACCGCGCCTATGAGGAAGTCCAGGGAATGGTCAAGCGGGAGTTTGACCGGAACCTGCAGGTGTTTGGCGACCGCATACAGTGCCGGCGCGGCTGCAGCTCCTGTTGCTATCAGTTGTTTGAGATCACCGCCATCGAGGCTGCCTACCTGGCCCGCTGGCTCAAGACCCAGCCCGCAGAAGAACAGGCCGACCTGAAAGCCAGAGCCGAGCGCTACCGCGAGGCCCGGGCGCGGTTACTCCAGAACTGGCGCGGCAACCGCAACCTCGTCCAAATCGAGGGAAAACTGCCCGGCGAAGGCTTGCGGCTCGCTTGCCCCGCCCTCGGCTACGATGGCGCCTGCCGCGTCTATGAGGCTCGGCCGCTCGTCTGCCGCAAGTATGGCATGCCCATCTTTAATCCCGAGCATCCCGATCGCCTCGGCGCCTGCGAGCTCAACTTCCAGGACGGCCAAACCATCCCTTCCGACGAAATCATCCGCAACCAATCCCTCATCCACCACCGCTGGCAAGAGGTCCAGGAGCAAAGCCGAAGCAGTTTGCCCGCGGGCACCGGCCCGATGACCGTTGCCGATGCCATTCTCTTTGACTATGATGAAGCTCTCGACCGGGAGCAGGGGCAATGAGTTCCGCGCCGGCGGTCTATTGTGACGGCTGTGGCGGCCAGGTCAGTCCAGAACACCTGGCCAATCGGATGCGCCGGCTCGAACTCGCCTCCCGATTTCGGCCCATCCATATCCACATCCTGTTTGTTGCTGAAGCGCCCCCGCCCGACCTTGAAAATTACTTCTACTATGCCGGCAAGGGCAAGCCCGCCAAGCACGGCCTCTCCCGCGTCCTCTTTGATGAGTTGATCGGAAGTCTGGCGATTGATGTCCGCGAGGGAGCTGAGCGGGATGAGGAGAGTTGTCTCCTCATGTTCCAGAAGCGCAATTTCTTTCTCGCCGACGCCCTGGAATGTCCGGTCGAGGATGTCGTGCCGGGATTTCGCGAGGGCGCGAAAGCCGACCCGCAGGCGCTTTCGCATCGCTTCGGGCCGGCCCTGGCGCTGCGCATCCGGAATTCCTACAAGCCCAAACACGTTGTGCTCCTCTCCAAGCGCACTCGCTTCTTGATCCCGTTACTCGAAGCGGCCGGGCTGGGCGAGCGTTTGCTTCTCTATAATGCTCTCCCGCTCCCCTTTCCTCATCCCAATAACCCGGCGGCGCAAATGCTCTTTCGCACCGGCATGGAGCACGTGCTCAAAAAAGCGGCGACGCCGCCTGCCCCGCCACCCCCCGCCGCCCCCCAGGCCGAGAACCAGCAGTGAACCTCGGAGATTTTTTCCGCCGCGACGTTGTGGACTTTGCCATCGGCAAAGACCTCGACTCGGCCATCGCCGAGCAATTGGCCCGCATTGACCGGGATCCTCAGGAGGCCGAGCCGTATTGCGCCCTGGGAGTTTTTTTCCGCATGCAGGGCAGGATCGAAGACGCCATCCAGATGCACCAGCGCGCCCTCGAGCTGGAGCCGAACTATGCGCTTCCACACCGGGAACTGGGACAGATCCATGCGGTTCGGGGAAATTACGAAGAGGCGTGGCAACATGCGCGTGAAGCGGCGCGGCTCGGCGACCGCTCGTTGCTCGGACTTCTGGAGCGATATCAGCCCGGATTTCCGATTTGAAAGTCGGCAATAATGTTGTCGGCGGACCCGACCTTTCGCCTAATTGGCCAGGAACAAACGGACTTCTTATCGGACATAATCCTTAAGAACGGGAGTAATCTCTGTGATTTCACCCTGCAAGGGCAGAACTTGCTGGGCTGTATCAGAATCCAACACTTTTGGCGCGCTTCGTGATAGGGAAAGCGAGCGGAACAGGGTAAGTCGTCTTTTGGAGGCCAAGATGAAAGGAATCTCAGCTCGGAGGCTTGCAACGTTGGTTCTTCTGCCGGTTGTCGCCATCGGACTCGCCGCGACAATCGAGGGGCTGCCCAACCAGGCCCCTCCCGATTCACCCCACTACTTCTCTGTGAACTATCAGAACGCCCAGTGGCAGAAAATCGTTCCGGAACTGGGCGACGCCTCCCCGGAAATCACGATCTTGCGCGTTGACTCCAAGACTCAGGCGACGCATCTGCTTATTCGTAATCCGCGAAAGATACATGTCCCCCTGCACTGGCACAGCGCGAATGAGACCCACACTGTACTTGCGGGCACCATGGTGTTTGAGTGCGAAGGCAAGCGGGATGTGCTGGGTCCGGGATCATTTAACTACATTCCGGCCCGGATGGTTCATCAGGCCTGGCTGCCCGACGGCGGGTTGGTGCTGATCACTGTGGATGCTGCCTGGGACATCAACTGGGTGCAGGGCCCACCGACTCCAGCTGATGTTGGCGTGGAACCCCCGCGCAATTCCGCAGACTAGAGGCGTCTGGCACAGGAGGAACCTCAATCCGGAAGTTGATCCTGGATTGGAGCGCAGAAGGTCCAGCCCAAACTTCAAAGACTTGCTGCGGCGGGTGAAGGGGCCGCCATAAAAGCGCAAGTCCCAAAACCATAACTTTATAGCGCGCACCAAAAGGCAACCCTTTCGACACGACTTTCTGGGCGACGGCATTTGAGCCGAATCGTTGCTGCGTTAAGCCTCGTAACGGTTGCCCTTCCACTCCCGGCAGCCCCAATTCCAGCCGAAAATGCCGAAGTCTTGTGCCCAATTCGCGCCCAAGTTTTTGTTTACGCTCGCAATCAGTGCTCGGATTTGACTTCCCAGTAGGAATGACTGAACCACGTATCGGTGGTGGTCTCTTGCGCCGTGTTATAGTCCAAGTAGTTGGGGGGGTATTTTTGCCTGTCGAATCGAACCGTAAATCCGATAGGCAAAGGTCTACAGCCATGATGCATCCAGTGCTTAGTGGCAACAGCGCCTTCCCATGTCGCTGGTTTATCCGGGGAGGTTCTGTAGGCAGGGTCGGAAAGGTCTGTGTTCTTGTCTAGGGAACCGTAACACTCCAGTTGCAGTACGGGTCCGTGTCGGAATCCGAGGTAGTTGACGTGCTGGACCGTTGCAGTTGCCGTCTTGTCACCGTGGTTGTACTCAAGTACCTTGTACTCGCGTTCGCGGTTCATATGCCAGAAGACCGCGAGAACGGCAAGAGCGACGAGTAGAACTACAGCTACCTTCTTCATCCTACCCTCCCGCCGCGAAAAATATAAAGCTGCCCGGTTCCCTTGTCAATCGAGGCACAAGTTTGAGCTGAGCGAATCCAAAAAGAAATGATTTTGGCACAGCCTTGCTCAGTCGCCCTAAGTTCAGTAGCGGCGCACTTCTCACTGGCTGTTCGCGTCGAAAAGGCAAAGTGCAACTTGAAACGTATTTTCCTGATTAGATGGCTTCCCGACCTGTGACTAACGGCAAACGCTAAGTAGCCGCTGGTGATGTACGCGTCGGCTGTCCTTGGGCCTCAAATCAACCCCCTACAGATTGGGTGTGACCAGAGCATTAACGGATGTTAATTAGCTGTCGGAGTTCTATTGGCCGGCGGGGTCTTAAGTGCTAGGATTCACGTCGGCCCAGGAGAATTGCGAAGGAGCCCCATGTGAGCGAAGCCGCGCTTGGCATCCTGCTGATGTTTATCTGTCTCTTGATGGCCCTTGGTTTTCTTCTGGTTTTCGTTTGGGCAGTCCGCGACCGCAAATTCCGCGATATCGAGGGGATCAAGCACCCGATGCTTGAAGAAGATAAGGAATTCCGCTCGGAAGCGGAAACTCTCCCCCGCCACACCCGATAACCTCTCAAATCAAATCTAAGGTCGTTCGCGCTTCAGTGTCGCCTTCTACTGTCGTGTCTCAGAAGTTCGCTGAATAATTCTCAGCCGGGCAGCCCGTGAGCGTGGAGTGCGGGAGCTTGCTCCCGCCTTCTCACGTGGAGGCTTGCTTCCACCTCTTCTATGGCTTGGAGCAGGTGTCCGCCGCCCCGGCTGACTCCGGGATGGCGGCGGCAAGCCGCCGCACTCCCTGAAGGTCCGATTTTTCCATCGAACTTCTGCGTCAGGACACTAGGCCACGGCGAGGATGACCGCGCGCGTGAATTCGCCGGTGGTGGCGCTCCCGCCGACATCCGGCGTCAAGTGTTTTCCTTCCGCATAGACGCGGTGGATGGCTTTCTCCAGCCGATCCGCGGCACCCTTTTCCCCCAGGTGTCGCAGCATAAGAGCGGCCGACAGCGCCAGGGCAGTGGGATTCGCCAGTTGTTTCCCGGCAATGTCGGGGGCGGTGCCGTGGACGGCCTCAAAGATGGCGCAGCCATCCCCCAGATTGGCGCCGGGGACCACGCCCAGCCCGCCCACCAGCCCGGCGCAAAGGTCCGACACAATATCGCCATACAGGTTTTCGAGCAACAGCACGTCAAACTGGTGCGGGTTCATGACCAGTTGCATGCAGGCGTTATCCACCAGGACCTCTTTGTACTCGATTTCGGGAAATTCCCCGGCGATGCGCCGGCTGCAACGCAGAAACAGCCCATCTGACATTTTCATGATGTTGGCCTTGTGCACCACCGCAATTTTTTTCCGCCCCAGCCGCCTGGCCATCTCGAAGGCAAATCGAGCCACTCGTGTGGAAGCCCGCTCGGTGATGATTTTCAAGCTCTCGACGACGCCCGGAACAACTTCATGTTCGATCCCCGAATATTCCCCCTCGGTGTTCTCCCGGACGATGATGAGGTCAATGTTGGGATGGGTGGCGCGGACGCCGGGAATATTTTGGATCGGCCGAACGTTGGCGTACAGCTCAAAGGCTTTCCGGAGGGCCACGTTGACGCTCGCCCGGCCCTCAGCAATCGGCGTCGTGATCGGCCCTTTCAGGCCGACGCGGGTGCGCTCAAGCGATTGGATCAGCTCTTTGCTCAAGACCTCCCCGGGCAGAGCTTCCCCGGGCGGTTCCACCTGAACCGTCTCCCACTCGATTTTCACCCCCGTGGCGGCAATCATCTGGCAGGTTGCTGCCGCTACCTCCGGCCCAATGCCATCGCCGGGTATCAAAGTGATCGTGTGCGCCATGGTCGAGCCAAATCTGTGTAGGGGCTTGTGTAGGGGCAAGCTTTAGCTTGCCCTCTGTCCATTCTAAAGCAACTCGACGAAAGGCAGAAGAGGGAAGGGAACAGGCTGGAGAGCGCCACAGGCGGAGCGGGAGCAACGGATGCGTCCTCTTGCGCGTTCCTTTGAGCGGCACCAACCCACCGTAGGGGCGGTTCGCGAACCGCCCTTATTGTTTTTCTTTTGCTGCGCCTTCTCCGAACCGTTTTCTTCAACACTCTTTGCCGGTATGCCGCCCTGGTAGGGGCGGTTCGCGAGCCGCCCCTATATCCTTATGGCACCTTCACTCCAGGGTCGCCAACCAACCGTTGAGGCAAGGCCGGTAACCATTCAGCGCATGAGGATTGGACTTGGCCACCATTATTGCTATAATGGGTTGCTTAAGTTGACGAATTTCTCGGCTGAATGCCCTTAGCTCTCACGGGGGGGAAGAATGATTACTCTGACAGAAAACGCCGCATCGAAGGTCAAAGAGATCATGGCACAGCAGGCCCCGGTGGCCGTCGGCCTGCGCGTTTCCGTGGTGGGCGGAGGCTGCTCGGGCTTCTCCTATAGCATGGCCTTCGAAAACCAATCGAACGGTGGTCTCGATGACGTCTTGGAATTCAGCGGGCTCAAAGTCTTTGTCGATCAAATGAGCCTGCAATACCTGGAAGGCGTCGAAATTGATTACGTGGAAACCATCGAGGGCGCCGGGTTCAAGTTCAACAACCCCAACGTGAAGCAAACCTGCGGCTGCGGCAGCTCGTTCAGCGTTTAGCTCCCGAGCTTTTGCTGCGCCTTCTCCGAACCGTTTTCTTCAAGGCTCTTTGCCGGTATGCCGCCCTGTAGGGGCGGCTCGTGAACCGCCCCTCTCTTCCCTAATTCATCATCGCCTGTAGCCTGCGCAGGGCTCGAGCGGCGAGCGTGTACTGCGGGCTGAGTTCGAGAGCGCGCTTGTAGTGATCCATTGCTTGCCGGAATTGCCGCTTGTGCTCGCAAATGCGGCCGAGATTGAAGTGGGGGAAAAAGTGGCTTTCGTACCGCCGCGCCGCGCATGCTTTCTCGAGCCACGGCACCGCCTCATCCCATTGACCCTTTTCAATCAGGTAGGCCCCGATATCGTTATACGGATTGCCGAAGTCGGGATCAACTTCAATGGCCTTCCGGCACTCGGCGATTGCCTCATCCCACTGGCTCATAAAGCTGTAGGTCCATCCCAGGAAGGTGTAGGCTTCGGCGGTGGGGCAGGCTTCGAGCGAGCGCTTATAGAGTTCGATGGCCTCATCCAGTTCGCCTCGCAGTTGGTGATCGTACGCCTGGCGGAACAATTCAAACGCCAGTTCGCGGTCGTGTCCTTCTGGCATAGACAGATATTATAGCCAAATTTTTGGTCATGGCTTGATTAGGGCCATGCCCGTCTTTGACTGCCCCGGAGGGCTATGCTAGAAATGAGTCTGGAACCATGAAAGTTGCTCTTGCGCAATTCAATCCCACGGTCGGCGATTTTGAAGGCAATCGTCGGCGCATGCTGGTCATGGCCGACGAGTCTCGCCGGCGCGGCGCCGATCTCGTCATTTTCCCCGAGCTGGGCATCTGCGGTTATCCTCCCTGGGATCTCGTCGAAAACCCTGGCTTCATTGAAAGAAATCGCCAATCGCTCGACCAGCTTGCCAGGGAACTGCCCGACGTCGCGGCACTGGTCGGATACGTCTCCAGGAGAACCTCCAATCAGGGGAAGCCGCACGCCAACGCCGCCGCTCTCTTGACCGATGGCCGCGTCGTTTTCGAACAACACAAAATGCTTCTGCCCACCTACGACGTCTTCGATGAAGAACGCTACTTTGAACCGGCCAAAAGCCAGTCCGTCTATCTTTTTGAAAATATCCCGATGGGCATTACCATCTGCGAGGATGTCTGGAACGACAAGAATTTCTGGAAGCATCAGCTTTACCCCCGCAATCCGGTCGAGGAGTTGATTCGGCAGGGCGCCGGCATGCTCATCAATATTTCCGCTTCCCCCTACACCATGGACAAGCGCCGATTGCGGCTGGAAATGCTCCGCAACATCGCCCGCACGTATCGCCGCCCGGTGCTCTTCGTGAATCAGGTGGGCGGGCAGGACAGTCTCATTTTTGACGGCTCGAGCGTGGCCCTCGATGCCGAGGGTCGCGTCTGCGCCCAGGCAAGCTCGTTCGAGGAAGATCTGGTGGTGTTTGACACCGAATCCTGCACGGGTGAAATTCATCCCCAGCCGGAGGACGAGCTTGAGGCCGTCTATCGCGCCCTGGTGATGGGCACCCGCGACTATGTGAAGAAATGCGGCTTTGAAAAGGTGCTGGTGGGGCTGAGCGGGGGAATTGATTCTTCCCTGGTGGCGGCGGTAGCGGTGGCCGCGCTCGGCCCGGACAATGTGCTTGGCATGACCATGCCCGGACCCTATTCCTCGCCGGGAAGCGTAACCGACGCCCGGGCCCTGGCCAGGAATCTGGCCATTCCCCTGATTTCCGTTCCCATCGGGCCCATTTATGACTCCTATCGCGCCACCCTGGCCGAACCGTTTGCCGGTAGGCAGGAAGATGTCACCGAGGAAAACATCCAGGCGCGCATTCGCGGAAACTTGCTCATGGCCATCTCCAACAAGTTCGGCGCCCTCGTCTTGTCCACCGGCAACAAATCGGAACTGGCCGTTGGTTACTGCACCCTTTACGGCGATATGGCGGGCGGCCTGGCCGTCATCAGCGACATCCCCAAGAGCATGGTTTATTCCCTCGCCCGGTGGATTAACCGCGAAAGGGAACTGATCCCCGAGCTTTGCCTCACCAAAGCGCCCTCGGCGGAACTGAGGCCCAATCAAACCGACCAGGACTCTTTGCCCCCCTACGACGTCCTTGACCGCATCTTGAAATCTTATATCGAAGAGGCCAAAGGGCCGCGCGAGATTGCCGACCACTATGGTTTTGAAATATCCTTGGTCGAGGATGTTATCCGGCGGGTCAACCGGAACGAGTACAAACGCCAGCAGGCCCCGCCGGGATTGAAGGTCACATCGAAAGCTTTCGGAGTCGGCCGGCGCTTTCCGGTGGCTCAGAGATATTTCGCATGATGTCACATCATGTCGCATGTCGGGCTTTTGGAGGGCCTTTTGTACGGGCTTTTCTAGGGCTTTTGTAGGGGCAAGCTTTAGCTTGCCCTTCCTTTGGACGGCGTTTTGTACGGGCTTTTCTAGGGCTCTTGTAGGGCTCTTGTAGGGGCAAGCTTTAGCTTGCCCTTCTTGCCCTTCCTTTCGGAGGGCCTTTTGTACGGGCTTTTCTAGGGCTTTTCTAGGGCTCTTGTAGGGGCAAGCTTCAGCTTGCCCTTCTTGCCCCTCCGGAGGAGCGCCGCCAGCCCCAAGGAGCAAGGATTAATGATGCATCGCACATTGGCTGTTTTCGTTATTTTGATTTTGCTGTTGCACTTTGTCGCCGCCCTCGAGGCCCAAACCCCGGCAGGCGCCAAGCCGCAATCGGCTCCCCCCGCCAAGCGCCCTCGAGTCGCCCCGGCCACCCCCGGGGGTGTTCTCGGCCCGGCCGAGCTCACCCGAAGAGTCGAGCAAGCCTTGCGCCGGCTCTATGCCTGGGGCGCGGAATACAAGCTCGAGCTCGGCCCGCCCGCGCCGACGGAAATTTCTTATTTCTTCGTCGTGCCCGTCGCCATCACTCGAGGGACGCAGCGGCAACAGGAAGTGGTCTCGATCAGTGCCGACGGTAAATATCTTCTCTTGGGCCAGATCGTCAACCTCGCCCGCGATCCCTTCGCCGACACGCTCAAGCAAATTGATTTTTCCGCCCGGCCGAGCAAGGGGCCTTCGGACGCGGCCGTTACTCTGGTCGCCTACAGCGATTTCCAGTGCCCGACTTGCAAAGAGCTCTACCGCACTCTCAAAAGCAAGATCGAACCCAAATATCCCCGCCTCCGCATCATATTCAAGAACTATCCGCTCACCCAGATTCATCCCTGGGCGATGCTGGCGGCGCTGGCTGGCCGCTGCGCCTACTTGCAGTCCCCGGAGAGCTTCTGGCCCCTGCACGACCTCGTCTTCGAAAGCCAGTCCAACATCACCACGGAGAATGCCCGCGAAAAATTGATTGCTCTTGCTCAACAAGTCGGCCTCGATCTCGTCCCCTTCAACGCCTGCCTGACATCAGATGAAGCCTGGCAGGCCGTCCGAGCCGACATGGAGGAAGGCAAAGCCCTCCAGGTAGCCAACACCCCAACCGTGTTCATCAATGGCCGGCGTTTTATCGGTGCCCAGGCCGAACCCATCCAGCAGATGATCGAATACGAAATGAGCCAGGCCCGCCAAGCCGCGCGGACCCCCCGTCCGAGCCAGAACTAGAGAGCTTCGATGCCTCCGGCCACCGGCTCGGCCATCCTTCCAAGTTAACATAATATCTCTTATCAGACGCGCCGGAACTGCCATCGCCGCCCGCTTCTCTTCACTCCCGAGTCGCTCTCCGCCGCTCGCCGGGAGGCTCATCGGTGATGTGGTATGATGCTTCCGAGCCCGACGTTTTTACTTCCCTTCCCCATCTCTCCCAAGGAATTTTCCGGATGGATATGAAGTGGAAAAAGGGTT
>DATBWB010000013.1:0-55000 GCA_036514995.1 Candidatus Acidiferrales bacterium | reverse complement strand
AAGCTGGCCGACTTTCGCCCGCGGCCACCAACTGCGAACCTCGTCAGGACGTGGTGGAGTTGAAAATCCCGCTTCGGTTGTCGGGCCGCTCGAAATGGTTTGTCAAGGTTTCTTGCGGCTCCCGGGCCAGGGAACGATCATGGAGACGCCGCTGCGATACACCTTGTAGTCCTCGCCGTGCACCCGAATCATGTCGCGCTCTTCGAATTGGATCGCCAGCAGGATGTAAGCGGTGGTCATAACGGCGAAATACAGGTGGCCCAGGGTCATTCGCGGAGTGCTCCAGAAAGCGATAAGAAACCCAAGGTAGATGGGATGGCGCACGAACCGGTAGGGGCCGGGCGTCCTGAAGGCCGGCGGTTCATAGGGCTGCTGCCGCCAATACCTCCATACCTGCTTGAGCCCGAACAGGTCGAAATGGTCGATCAGGAAGGTTCCCACCAGTACCTGTAACCATCCGAGCCAGAACAAGCCCTGCAGCACGAGCTTCCCGGCACGCGCTTCGACTTCCCAGATTACCGTCGTCATCGGCTGCCAGTAGGTGCAGAGTGCCAGGAGAACAAGGCTGGCGAGCAGAACGTACGTGCTGCGTTCGACGGGCGGGGGAACGATTTTGGTCCAGGCCCGCTTGAACCACTGCCGCGCCATTACACTGTGCTGGACGGCAAACAAGCCCAGCAGCACCGTGTTGATCACTAGGGCGAGGCCCCGGTCGGCAGTCGGCTGGGGCTGATCCAGAGTCCATACGAACCAGATGGCATAGAGGAAGGTCCCGAAGAAAATGAGGTAGCAGAGAACCCCGTAGAGCAGGGCGACAAAACGCCCCATCGCACACCTCCTTATTTCTTCTTTGCGAGAAAGTGACCTGTCACCCAGTTGGCTGCCAGCCTAAGCCCTTCTGCCATGCAAGTCAACTCGGCAAAGAAAACCTCGCGGTCTTTCGCCTAACCGTGCATCCGCTGTTACGGGACTCAGAGAACAAGCAGCGACGCGCTGCTTGTAGCCTAAGAGTACTTGCCGAAGCCGCCGCCAGTGAATAATCTGCTTTGAGTCCCGATGGGCGGGATCGCGCGATTCATGCTCATGAACCCTTCGAGCCAAACTCTCAGGGCAAGCCTTCGCGTCCAAAAATTCGGCGGAAGCTGCCTCTATTCCGCCGAGCAGTATCTGCACGTCGCCAGCTACCTGGAGAATATCTGCTCGCGGGGAGAACGAGTCGTCGCGGTCGTCTCCGCCATGGGCAAGACCACGCAAAGCCTGCTCGACCTAGCGGAAAAAGTTTCGGCCAAGCCGTCGGCGCGCGAACTGGATCTTCTGCTAAGCACCGGCGAGCAGCAATCCATCGCCTTGCTCGGAATCGCCCTCAAGGCGCGAGGCATTCCCGCGCGGGTGGTGCACGTCTTTGAGCTCGGCATCGTCACCGACAATCGGTATGGGTCCGCCGAAGTCTTGCGAGTTTCCGCCGATCGTCTGCGAGGCTGGCTGGAGGAGTCGCCGCTGGTTGTGGTGCCGGGCTTTGTGGGTGTCACCGAAGACGGGTCGGTAACGACGCTCGGCCGTGAGGCCTCCGATCTGACGGCCGTTTTGCTGGCATCGGCCCTGAACGTCCCGCGCTGCGAATTGTTCAAGGAAGTGGATGGGGTTTACACGGCCGATCCCGGACTGGTGCCCGGCGCCCGCCGGCTCGCCCGCCTTGCCTACCCGGACATGCTCGAACTGGCTCGCTCGGGCGCCAAGGTCCTTCATCCCAGTGCGGTTCGCCTGGCCGAGCAACGCCACATTCTGCTCGAACTCAAGACTCTCCATCGCCCCGACATCAGCACCACCGTGGACGGGCAAGAGGAATCGCCCCCAGCGATTTTTCTCGCGTTGACACTCAAACAGGATTGTCTGCTGGCTCGCGTTGCCCAAGAGCATCGCGCCCGCTTCAGCGACTGGCTCCGAGAGAGTGCCGCTGATCGCCTGGTGCTCGCGGAACCCCGGAGCTTCGCGGTCGCCGGATCAGGGCGTGAGCCGGGGTGGCTCCTGGCGACGGACCGGAGAGGGTTTCCGTTGCCGGATTACGTGCAGTCGGAGGAAGTGGCTACGGTGACCCTCGTGGGGGCGATTGAGGACGACCTCATCCGGCGCGGGGAAGAAATCCTGGCGGCGCCGGGCGGGGCAGTGGACATCATTGGCTTGGCGCGTTCCGAGCGCGCCGCGCGCTGGCTGGTTTCGCCGGGAGATGGCCCAGCCGCCTGCCGCGCGCTTCATCGCCGGTTAGTGGAGCAAACTGCCTGAGGCGGATCAAAAGGAGCAGAAAACTGAAAGCGGAAAATAGAAAGTAGTCCCGCTTTGGCGGTGCCGCTCCGGGAATCTTTTCTAATTTCTATTTTCTATTTTCTAATCTATGGATTCCTCCTGAAGGATCGGAACGATGGCTGCGAAAATTCCTGTCGGCATCCTCGGCGCCACCGGCCTGGTGGGCCAGCAACTGATTGCCATGCTCACCCGAGAGCAGCAGGGCGGCCCGGGCGAACATCCCTGGTTCCACATTACCGAACTCTATGCCTCGGAACGATCCGCCGGAAAATCCTACCGCGACGCAACCCCTTGGCGGGTTGACGGTCCCTTCCCGGAAGAGGTTGGCCGGCTGACCCTTCGGGCCACGGATCGTTGCGGCGACGCCCAGGTTATTTTCTCGGCTCTCGATGCTCAGGCGGCTGCCGAGGTGGAACCGCGGTTTGCCGGCTGCGGCGCCAACGTCGTGAGCAACGCGAGCGCTCACCGCATGGAGGCTGATGTTCCGCTGCTGATTCCGGAAGTCAACGCCAGCCACGTCGAAGCGGTGCGCCGGCAGCGCTCGGGCCGGGGTTGGAGCGGAGCGATCGTCACCAATCCCAACTGCACCGCCATTATCCTGACGCTGGCTCTGGCGCCGATCGAGCGCCGCTTCGGCCTGCAGCAGGTTTTTGCGGCCACGTTGCAATCGGTCTCCGGCGCCGGCTATCCGGGAAATCCGGCCATCGATCTGATTGATAACGTCGTACCCTTCATCCCCGCCGAAGAAGCCAAGATCGAAACCGAGCCCAGAAAAATTCTCGGGGGCTCAAGTCCCGGCGGCTTCCAACCGGCTGATCTCCTTCTGTACGTCCACGTTCACCGGGTTGCGGTCCGCTGGGGACATCTGGTCAGCGTAACCGCCAGACTCAAGAAGGAAGCAACTCTGAGGGAAGTGCGCGAAACGTTCGAACATTTCTATGAGGAGTCCCCGCTCGATTTGCCGAGTGCGGTCCGTCCGGTGGTGGTCCTCCGGGATGAACCCGACCGGCCGCAACCCCGCTGGGATGCTTCCGCCGGCGGCGGGATGCAAGTCACCGTGGGGCGCCTGCGCATGCCTGCGCCGGACCTGGTGCAATTTTCCGCCTTGGGCCACAACCTGATCCGCGGGGCCGCCGGCGCCGCCCTCCTCAACGCCGAACTCCTTGTCGCTCGCAAGCTGATTCGGGGTTGAACCGGACGGTGTCGCTGCTGCCTGGAGCGGGTCGGGCTCTTCTTTCTGAGCGAGTACCGCCCTCGACTACGGGCGGGATACCGGCCTCAGCACGATGTTGAACACCACCCGGGCATCGTCTTTGGTCTTAACGCCGCCCCTGAAGCCGGTGAAAGGCTGGATGCCAAAATCGGATTGGCGAAAGGAAGCCTCGCCTCGCGCGCGCCAGATTTCGCCCTGGCGCTCCACGACCACGTCGAGTTCGAGTGTTTTCCTCTGATCGCGGATGGTCAAGCCACCGCTCACGCGAAACTGATTGCCGGCTCTTCTTTCCACCTTTTCGGATTGGAAGCGAATCTCGTTGTAGCGATTGACGTCGAGCATCCGGGAGCTTTCCAGCCGGTCCTGAAGATCGCGGCGCTTGAGGTCGGTCGTCTTCGGGTCAATGACCAGGACAGCCTCGGTCGGGATCGACACCCGCACCCTCGACTGCGTCGGAGCTTCCTCATCCCATTCGACCTCGATCAAGTACCGAACCGCCTGGAGCCAATGGTCTTCGGCAAAGGCCCCGAGCACGCCGCCCTTGTAGAGATAGATGGAAAAGTCGCTCTGTCGGGGGTCGGCTCGAAGGGTGACCCCTCCGGCAGCGGCCCGCAGAGGCAATGCCAGCAGGAGAAGCAACCCGACTGCGCTTCCGGCGTGTTTCCTCATCATCGTTCCCGGGCCCCGTCGTGCTCGCCCCGATCCAATCGGCAAAAGCTTGCCCTGAAGTGAGCCGCGCCAACATTGACACGAACCGGCTGCTTCCGGCAAGATGGAGTCCGCTACTACGCTTTCATCTCATCTACTGCCTTGCTCGTTCGGGTTTCGTCTCGGCCGGGAGGTTCCCCTTGAGCGATGAAACGGCTGCCGCGCAAAGATCCGCAATCAGCGGGGAAATGGTAGCGCTCCTCCGCGCTCGCGCGCAGGAACACCCCGAACGAATCGCGGTGCACGACGGCGACCGCGCCGTTACCTACCGCGAGCTTCTCGAGCAGGTCCGGAGCAAGGCTGCCATCCTGGCTGACCATCCCGAACCGCGCATCGGGCTGCTCCTCCCGAATAACCCGGATTTCGTCACCTGGTTTTTTGCCGTGCTCTGGTCCGGTCACGCCGCGCTGCCCCTGCCCACCACCGTCCCGCCGGCCGGGCTCGCTCCCCTCCTGGTGGACGCGGGCGTCGAGACGATTGTCAGCACCCAGCGGCTGGCGCCGGCGCTCGATGCTCTGCGAGCCTTGCCTACGCCCGTCAAGCCGCCTCTCAAGAATGTGCACTATGTGGAGACCGCCGCATCCGCAAAATCGCTGGCCGAGCCGCAGCCCAAGGGCAAAGTGGCCACGCTGCTTTACACCTCAGGCACCACCGGAATCCCCAAAGGGGTCTTGCTTTCCGACCGCAATCTGCTCGCGAACGCCGAAGACGCCCGCGTGGCTGGCCGGATGCAGCCGGAAGAGCGCTTGCTGGCCGTGCTGCCCTTCTATCACGCCTACGGGCTGACCGTAACGATGCTGCTCCCGCTCGTCTATGGCGGCACCTGCGTCACCTGCGAAACGTTGAACCCGGCCAAGTGGCTCGAGCTGATCGAGAAGCTCAGGGTTTCCGTCCTCGTGCTCACTCCCAGCCTTTACGGGGCGCTGCTGATGGCGCGCGCGGCCGCCGCGGCGGGCAAGCCGGTGAATACCGACTCGCTCCGGCTTTGTATCTCCGGCGGCGAAGCCCTTTCCGCCACCGTCGCGGCTGAATTCGAGCGGCGCTTTGGCAGAAAAATTCTTCCCGGTTATGGCGCCACCGAGACGGCGCCCGTGATTTCCATGAACCGCGAACTCGCCTGGAAGCCGGGCACGGTGGGCCAGCCGCTGCCCAGCGTGCAATGCGAAATCCGCGATGAGGCTGGCCGGAAACTTGCCCCCGGCGAGATCGGCGAGCTTTGGGTCAAGGGGCCGAACGTCATGCTCGGTTATCACAATCGGCCGGAGGAGACGGCTGAGAGGCTGCGCGAAGACTGGTATCGCACTGGCGATCTCGGCACGCTCGATGGCGACAACTTCTTATCCCTCGCCGGCCGCAAGGACGACCTCATCAAACACCACGGCGAGAAGGTTTACCCGTCCGAGATCGAGCCGATTCTCGAAACGGTGGACGGGGTTGAGCAAGCGGTGGTGGTGGGTTGGAGCGATGAGGAAGCCGGGCAGGTGCCGGTGGCGTTCGTCCTGCCGCGGCCGGAAGCCAGCCTCGCTGAAGCGCAACTCCGCGCCGCGTGTCGCGAGCGGCTGGCCGCCTTCCAAATTCCCCGCCGCTTCGTCATCAGCCGCGAGTTGCCCCGCCGCCCGCCCCTGAACAAGCTTGCCCGCAAGGACCTCATCGCCTGGGCTGTCGCCCAAAAGCTGCTGTAGAAGAGCATCCTTCGTTGGGCTTCAAGCACCCGCTGTTTGGCGCTTTCGGCGGAATCCACCACATCTACGTCAACCGAACGGGACTGGCAGCGATGAAGGCCGGAGCGGACCGCAAGTTTCCTGACGGCAGCGTCATCGTCTTTGACCTGCTGGAAGCCAAGCAGGAGGGCGGTGCATTGACCGAAGGCAAACGGAAGCTGCTCGGCGTAATCGTGAAAAACAGCAAGCAATACTCGGCCACCGGCGGCTGGGGCTTTGAAGGTTTCGGCGAAGGTGCGCCCGACAAGCGCCTGGTGGACCCCGCCAAAGGCGGGGCCAAGACTCAGTGTTTCGCCTGTCACATGGCCCAGGCAAAACACGACTACGTCTTCTCGAACTATCGGCCCTAGGGAAGCTTGCTCCCGAAGCGTCGGGATCCCTGGCCCCGAGTCCCGTCCCGAGGCTGCGGGATCACTTCCCCATCCGGCCTGCTTCAACTTCAGGTAGAATCCCCTTCTTGATTTTCTACTGCGTGAGGCAAACATGCGCCTGCTCATCGTTTGGGTTCACGTGCTGGCCGCCGTCGTCTGGGTAGGGGGGATGGTTTTCCTGGTGACGGTGGTTGCCCCTTATGCTCGCAAGCTCCCTGCCGAGCAGCGGCGCGATATCTTTGAACAGCTTGGCCGGCGCTTTTCTACCATCGGTTGGGGATGCATCGCCGTGTTGCTGGTGACCGGCATCGGCAACCTGATCGAGCGGGGGTTGGAATGGTCGCCTGCTTTTGCCCGGGCGCTGGGCGTGAAGCTGCTTTTGATCGGCATTATGGTTCTGCTCGCCGCTTTCCACGATTTTGTCCTTGGGCCGCGCTCGGCAGCGCTGGCGGCAGACCCGGCCAGAGCGAACGAAGCCCAGGCGGCGCGCGTTCGTGCCAGTTGGATCGCCCGCATCAATCTTGCGCTCGCCTTGGTCGTTCTCCTTCTGGGACTTCGCCTGTCCAGCACCTGATGCCGATCCCGTTGAAACGAGCTCGCTCCCGCCCGCATGGCCCAGCTTGAAAAGCCACGTGGGATGCGGTTGGTGGGACCTCCCAGCAGCGAGAGTTACATTCCCGCTTTTCAGATTTCTATTTTCTAGTTTCTATCCTTCGCTGGTGGGGTCTCCCGGCAGCAAGAGTTACATGGCGCAGGCAACTTCTACTGGGCAATTTTTGGCAGTTCGTTACAGGACTGTCTCATATTGCTTCTAAGCTGTTGATAATACAATGTATAAATTCGATATGTTGCTGACACATTTTGGCAATCAATATGCATAGTACTAGGACGGGCTAAATGCCAGCTAGCCAGTTGGGCTGGGCTTGGCAGCTAGAAAAAAAACAGGGGGAAGGCAGCAACCCGTCGGAGGGGTCCGGCGGGTACCAAGAAAGCCGAGGTTAACGCCTCGGCTTTTTTGTTTGTCCGGGCCGCTCGTCGGGCAGCCGCTGCTACGAAGCCCAATTCCAATCAAATTCGCGAAAGTTGGAAATGACGCCGGTCAGATGTTCCAAGAAACCATTGCGCTCGAAGCTTGCGAGGGCATGCGTTGTGGCGAGGGCCACACACCGGCAACCGGCGCGGATAGCGGCCTCGATACCGGCCAGAGAATCTTCAAAAACCAGGCAGCACCCCGGCGGAACGCCGAGCCGCTCGCTCATGGCAAGAAAAATGGCCGGGTGGGGCTTGCCTTTGACCGCGTCCTTTTCGCTGAGGATCACCTCAAACCATGACCGGAGCTTTAATTCATCCAGGACAAAATCCACATTGACTTGCGGCGCGGAACTGGCCAGGCCGATGCGGTGGCCACGCCGGCGAATTTCCTTGAGCAAATCGGTCAGTCCTTCAACCGGGCGAATGTGCGGACGATACAGTTCACGGTAGAGCGTCTCGAGTTCGTCGCCCTGCTGCCTGGCCTCTTCCGGGGTGATCTTGTCGCCCAGAAGCTCCCGAAAAATTTCCGGGTTCCGCTTGCCCATCATGGTCTCCAGATCAATTTCCGGCGGAACGTCAATCTTGTTTCGGGTGACGTACTCGCGCCAGGCGAGCAGGTGATACCGCGAGTTGTCCACCAGCACCCCGTCCATGTCGAAGATGAAGGCTTGGATCATTTCGGGATGGACTTCCGCGACGGCCGCTCGTGCCGTTCCAACTTATTGTGCTAGCCCAGCGGCGGAAGCCGCTGGCTTGAACAGAGGGAACAACACTTCGCTGACGTTCGGCCCGTGGGAACTATCTCATAACATTGCACTGGGCGCAGTTAGTTGGAACGGCACTACGCGCCCAGGGCGGATTCGATGGCTGCGGTGAGGGCCGCTGTCCAACGGTCCACCAGCTCTTGCGTCTCGGCTTCCACCATCACCCGGGCGAGCCCTTCTGTTCCCGAATAGCGCAAGACGACGCGGCCAGATTGTTCGAGCGCCGCTTCCGCTTCCTTCAGCACGCGGGAGACTGCGGGCAACTGTTCGAATGGTTTTTTTTCTCTCACCCGGACGTTCACCAGCTTTTGGGGAAAAATCTTGAGATCGCCGGCCATCTCATCGAGAGCCCGGTTCGCCCCAAGCATCATGCCGACGATTTTGAGGGCGGTCAGCATGCCGTCGCCCGCCGTCGAATCATCGAGGAAAATGATGTGGCCGGCCTGCTCGCCCCCCAGATTGGCGCCGCAGCGCAGCATCTCTTCCAGCACGTACTTGTCGCCGACCGGCGTGCGCTTGAGCTTCAGTCCCTCGCGTTCGAGCGCGCGCTCGAGCCCGAGATTGGCCATCACCGTGCCGACCACAACCCTCCCTTTGAGCTCGCCCCGGGCTTTCATGCGGCGGGCGGCTACGAGCAGCGTGCCGTCGCCGTTGACGATGTTGCCGCGGCGATCGGCGAAGATGGCCCGGTCGGCATCGCCGTCAAACGCCACCCCCAGTTGCGCGCCCGCTTCCACGACCTTGGCGGCGAGCTTCTCCGGGTGGAGCGCCCCGCAACCATCGTTGATGTTTCGGCCGTTGGGCTCGTGGGCGATGGCAATGACCTCCGCTCCCAGCGAGGAAAATAGTCGCGGGGCAAGCGCCGAGGCGGCGCCATGAGCGCAGTCGAGGACGATCTTGAGGCCCCGGAGAAAAACTCCCCCCGGCAGCCGGCTGCGGAGAAAGTTCAAGTAGTCTTCGGCGTAGCGCGGCTCGAAGGGCCGTTCCACCTCGACGGCGCTCGCCCCGATAAGATCGGGGCTCACATCGAGCCCGGCGCGACTCAAAATATCAGGCTCGAGTTGCTCCTCGATTTCATCGGCGAGTTTCATCCCGGTGCGGGCAATGACCTTCACCCCGTTATCGTGGTAAGGATTGTGGGAGGCGGAAATCACAACGCCCGCGGAGAAGCCCTCGTTCTTGGTCAGCCAGGCCACCCCCGGGGTAGTGATCACACCCGCTGAAACAGGCTCGGCGCCGCCGCTGGCCAGACCTTCGGCGATGCGTTGGGCAATCGCCGGCGACGACTCGCGCGTGTCCATGCCTATCAGCACGCGCGGCGTGGTCTCCTCGCTGGCCAGGTATTCTCCGAGCGTGCGGCCAATCCAGTGCAGCGTGCGGTGATCTAAAGGAAATTCTCCCGGAATCCCACGGATGCCATCCGTGCCAAACAGTGTGCGCATGAGAAGAGTCCGCCGCTCAAACGTCCGCGGCCCGTCGCCCAAGGAACAAGCTGCCCCGTGCCCCAGCCGAGCTGCGCACGGCGCCTTCATTCGAACCGGCCATTTTATTACCTTTCTAACTTTCGCCGTCGGAAAAAATTCGTTCTATCACCGCTTGCGCAGGCTTGCCCGCCTGGTCCCGAAGGCTCCGAACAACGCAATTAAAAATAGCGCACGGCTTTCCTCAGGCGAGCCCGGCAGAGATGCCGACGCCCACCCGGACGTCGGACTGTCGGGTTTTTGTTGGGAATGTTCGCCTTCAGGACGATATGGATGACACGTTAAGGCGCGTCACTCCTCACAACATGCATGCCGGGATGAATCCCGCCACCGGCTAAGGGTCCGGCCGGCGAATGAGACGAAGGCGAACCTCGGAGGGAGACAGTCGGACGACCCGCGTGCCGTAGGGCACTTCAATGTCGCCTGGTTTCAACGGAAAGACATGTTCGCCGGCCCGGCGCCCGAGCAGATCGATCGCTACCACAATGTCAGCCGGAACGAGCCGCCGCACCAGCGGCGCCGAGCCGCGCAACCAGACGCGGATGGTCGCGGGAACATCTCCGCTCACTTCGAGGTTCGCCGGCACATTGCGCAGCTCGAGCGGCACGGCGTAACCCACCTCCGCCGGCGGTTCGCCCGTCACCGCTGACCAGAGCAAAAAGGCCAGCACCAGGGCGAGGAGCTTCAGCCACAAGTTGTGCAGGAGATAGCGACGCAGAAAATTCATCGTGCTCCGTCCTCAGAGGACGGCCCGGAACTCGCTGGCGGCGAGCTTTCCGTGGCGGCTCCCGCCACCGCCGAAGGGGAAGGCCATCCCACCCGCGGCCGAGGCCCTTGCAGAAGTTCCGCCAGCCGGTCGGCCAATCGCTCCGGGCTCAAGCCGATCTCGATTGTGCCGCCTAAGCAAAGGCTGATCAGGCCGGTCTGTTCGGAAATGACGACAGTGACGGCATCGGTTTCTTCGGTCACCCCGATCGCGGCGCGATGACGGGTTCCGAGCTGGGTCGAAAGCACCGGGTTGAGCGAGAGCGGCAGGAAGCATGCCGCGGCGGCCACCCGGTCGCGCTGGATGATCGCTGCCCCGTCGTGCAGCGGTGATTCTGGCCGAAAGATGGAGATGAGGAGATCGTAGCTGAGCAAGGCGTCGAGACCAACGCCCGATTCCACGTAAGTTTTCAGGCCCATGTCGCGCTCGATCACCATCAGCGCCCCGGTGCGATTCTGCGCGAGGTAGCTGGCCGCCAGGATGACGTCGTCGTAACTCTCGGTGGGTTGCTGCGCGGAGAAGTGCCGCCAGAAAGGATTCTGTCCCATGCGGGCAAGAGCGCGGCGAATCTCCGCCTGGAACACGACGATGAGCGCAAAGACAAAATAGGGCAAAACGTTGGTGAGCAGCCACTGAACCGTTTCCAGGCGGCCCCACCGGGAGGCGTAATAGAAGACAACCACCAGCCCGACGCCCAGCAGCATCTGGATGGCGCGGGTGCCCTGGATCAGGTGAAGAAAATAGTAGATGATGACGGCAACGATCAGAATGTCAAAGATCGCCGCCGCAGTAAGCCGCGGGAACGACCCCCAGGGCAAGGCCAAAGCCGGCATCTTCACCTCGAGCAGATAAAGTTACCCCACCCAACTCCCGACGGCAAGACCGGTCTTGTCAGACCACGGAACCACAGATGAACACAGATAAACACTGGAGGAGGAAAATGACAGAAGGGAAGGGCAGTCTTTCGAGCCCAGCTCTTCCGGCTTCTCATCTGTGTCCATCTGTGTTTATCCGTGGTTTCACGACCTTCCGAGAATGGCGTCGGCGAGGCGAACCACATCGCGCATCTCGCGCACGTCGTGGACGCGGACGATATGAGCGCCGGAAAGGACTGAGGCGGCGACGGTGGCGGCGGTGCCCCACTGGCGCCGGTCGGCAGGGGCATCGTCCAGCAATTTGCCAATAAAGCTTTTCCGCGAAGTGCCGATCAGCACAGGGAAACCAAGCGCGGCGATTTGTTCGAGCTCCCGAATCAACTCGCAATTTTGCTCAACCGACTTGCCAAAGCCGATCCCCGGGTCAAGGATGATCCGGGACCGCCGGACGCCGGCGGCCAGCGCCCTCGCAACCGATTGTTTGAGGCCCTGCCGCACGTCTTCGAGCACATTCCGGGCGAAGGGCTTTTTCTGCATCGTCTTCGGCGTGCCGCGCATCTGCATCAGGATGAGCCCGGCGCGAAAGCGAGCAGCAACGCTGGCCAATTGCCCGTCCAGCCGCAGCCCGCTTACATCGTTGATGATCTCCGCGCCGGCCTCGAGCGCCGCCGCCGCTACCGTGGATTTATACGTGTCCACCGAAATGGGGATCCGCAACTTCCCTTTCAGGCCTTCGAGCACCGGCCGCAGACGCCGCCATTCTTCTTCCACCGGTAGAAACTCGGACCCCGGGCGAGTGGATTCGCCACCAATGTCAACGATGTCGGCGCCGGCCTGCTCCATTTCAAGGGCGTGATTCACGGCTGCTTCCGGTGAGAGGAACATGCCGCCGTCGGAGAAGGAATCCGGGGTCACGTTGACCGCACCCATGATCAATGTGCGTTCGCCGAGCACGAGCGTGCGCGAAGGCAACTTCAACCGAAACCGCTTCCGCTGAACCATCAGAACGCCATGCTATCGCTCCCGCTGAGGCGGGGCAAGCGTCTCGGGCGAGGGATGCTGATTTCCCGACGATGCGAGGAGCTGTCCTTGAGGTCCGAAAGACCGGCAGAAACAAAAGGCCCCCGATCCCGGATGTCGGAATCGGGGACCTTTGGCGGGGGTTCGATCCCCTTTGTACGCCAAGCTCGCTACAGCTTGGCTCAATGAACGAGCAAGAACTTGTCTGCTATCGGCACCGCGGTGGCTGAGCGAGTTTTTGTAGTCACTACGCCGGTGCTGGTTTTTCGCCTTTGGTGAAGCCGGGCACGGGTTTGGGCTCTAGCCGCGGAGCCGCTGGCGCGGCCACGGGCTGCGGCGCCGCCACTGGCGGCAGCTTGGCTTTCTCGGGCAGCGGCTTGTTTTCAATCAGCAGCTTGATCTCAGCAGCGTCGAGCACTTCGCGTTCGAGCAGCGCCAGGGCAATGCGCTCGAGCGTCTCGCGGTTGCTTTCCAGAATCTCGCTCGCCCTCTTGTAGGCCTGCATCACAATCTTCTTCACTTCCTGGTCAATGCGGATGGCAGTGTCCTCGGAGTAATCGCGGTGCTGCGCGATCTCGCGGCCCAAGAAGATGGTCTCTTCCTTCTTGCCGAAGGTGAGCGGGCCGAGGTCGGACATGCCGAACTCGCAGACCATTTTGCGAGCCATCTCGGTGGCGCGCTCGATATCGTCGCCGGCGCCGGTGGTGAGGTGGCCGAGGAAAATCTCTTCGGCCGCGCGGCCGCCCAGCATCACCGTGATGGTGCTCTCAATGAAGTTCTTGGTGTAGGTGTGCTTGTCGTCCACCGGCAATTGCATCGTGACGCCAAGCGCCATGCCCCGCGGGATGATCGTTACCTTGTGCAGAGGGTCGGCGTCCGGCAGGGTGGCGGCGACCAGCGCGTGGCCGGCTTCGTGATAAGCGGTGTTCCGCTTCTCTTCTTCGGAAATGATCATGGACTTCCGCTCGACGCCCATCAAGACTTTGTCCTTGGACATCTCGAAGTCGTCCATGATGACGACCTTGCGGTTCTTGCGCGCCGCCCACAGGGCGGCTTCGTTCACCAGGTTGGCCAAATCGGCGCCGGAAAAACCCGGCGTGCCGCGGGCGATCACCGACAGCTCCACGTCCTCAGCCAGAGGAATCTTGCGGGTGTGAACGCGCAGAATTTCTTCGCGCCCCTTGACGTCCGGTCTGGGCACCACCACCCGCCGGTCGAAGCGCCCGGGGCGCAGCAGGGCGGGATCGAGCACATCGGGGCGATTGGTGGCGGCGATGAGGATCACGCCCTCATTCGATTCAAAACCATCCATTTCCACGAGCAAGGCGTTGAGGGTCTGCTCGCGCTCGTCGTGGCCACCGCCGAGGCCGGCGCCGCGGTGGCGACCCACGGCGTCAATTTCGTCGATGAAGACGATGCAGGGGGCGTTCTTCTTGCCCTGCTCAAAGAGGTCGCGCACGCGGCTGGCGCCGACGCCGACGAACATCTCCACAAAATCCGAACCGGAGATGGAGAAGAAGGGCACGTTCGCTTCGCCGGCGATAGCCCGGGCCAAAAGCGTCTTGCCGGTGCCGGGCGGGCCCACCAAGAGGACCCCCTTCGGAATGCGCCCGCCCAACTTCTGAAACTTCTGCGGGTCCCTCAGGAATTCGATGATTTCCTGAAGCTCTTCCTTGGCCTCATCCACGCCGGCAACGTCCTTGAAGGTGACTTTCTTCTGCTGCGAGGTGAGCAGCCGGGCGCGCGACTTGCCGAAACTGAGCGCCTTATTGCCGCCGGCCTGCATCTGCCGCATCATGAAAATCCACAGCGCCACCAGCAAGAGAAGGGGCGCGGCGTTCAGCAGGATCACCAGCCACTCCGCCCGGCTCGATTCGCGCACCTTGATCACCACGCTCTTTTCGCGCAGTTTTTTCAGCAGGTCGCCGTAATCCGGCGGCACGGTGGTGTGGAACTTGGTGCGGTCCTTGTATTCGCCCTGGATGTTGCCGCCGACCTGGGAGAGATTGATCGTGACTTCGGTCACGTTGCCGCGTTCCACCTGGTCGAGGAACTCGGTGTAGGAAGGTTCCGTCTCTTTGACGCTCTGGCCACCGCCGGACGCCATCTTCCAAAGAAAGACGGCCAGAAGGATCATAATCAGCCAGAGAACAACCGTTCTTGCCGTAGCATTCACGTCCCTATCTCCCTTCCCGCTTCCGTTGACTCCCGGCCAGGTTCACTCTTCACCCTTCCCCCATCATGGGCGCGGGGCGATCGAACTTGGCCAGATACGACAGATTGGCATACTGGCCTTCCCAATCGAGCCCGTAGCCCACTACCACATTAGATGCCACCAGAAAGCCAAAGTAATCAGGCTTAATCTCCACCCGCTGCGCTTCGGGGCGATGCAGCAGCACCGCTGTGCGCAAGCTTTGCGGCTGGCCCAGTTGCAACCGGCGCGTCACAAAGTCCAGTGTGATGCCGGTATGCAATACGCCCTCCACCAGCAGGATGTTCTTTCCGGCCGCACGAATTTCCGGCCAGAAGAAGATTTCTTTCACCTCGGCTTGGCCGCCAGCCGCCACCTTGCGTGTGTCGGCGCGCAAGAAATGGACCCGCACCGGACAGCGAATTCTACGCACCAGGTCGGAGGCAAAAATGAATGCCTGGTCGAGGACGGCCACCACGTCCACCGGCTGCTCGCCATAGTCGCGCGAAACCTGTTCCCCCAGTTCGCTGACCCGCGCCGCGATTTGGCTCTCGCTGTAGAACACCTCCAGTTTGTGTTTCAAAGAGTTCCTTCCTCAATCAACAACGCCCGGCGTGTGGCGGCGGTGACGGCCACCGCCTCCGCCACAGGAAAACCACGGGCCCAGATGATCTCGTTGCCCGCCAGCAGCACCGGCCAACCCGCCCGCTCGCGGTTGGGGATGCCTCGCTCGGCGAACAGCGTCTTGAGCTTCTTGGTTCGCCGCGCCCCGCAGGGCCGATAAGCATCCCCCGGCCGCCAATTCCGAATGAGCAGCTCATCTGCCACCCGGTCAGCGTCCAAAACCATCCATTCGGCATTATAACCCCGCTCTAAGTCTCTAACGTCAATGAATTTAAGCGTTAGGCGCCGGCCGATTTCCTTTAAGGTAACAGTACCCGGCAGAGGCGCTGGATAGGAAAAGCTTTCCCGGCTTTGCGTGCTTTCTGCCCGGTCGCTTTTTCTCAAGTAGAGGCGGCTCTGGGAACGGTCGCATCGCACTCCGGGCACCTCCAGCCGGCCCGCTCCCGCCCGACTTTCCGCCAAGCGAAGCACCTGCTCGACATGCGTGCCGGTAATACGGCGCAAATCGCCCCGCACCGCTTCGAGCAGGCCGCGGATTAACCGTCGGGCGAGGGCCCGTCGGGCCTCGCCGGATTCGAGCCCGACCGTTCCCCCGCTCAGCAGATCCGCCACTTCCACTTCGATGCCATCTTGATGGGGCCGCAGAATCCGGTTGAGTTCCCCCTTGGCCAAGGCCGACCAAAAGGCCTCCTCCCCCCGAGCTCGCTCAGCGAGATTGCCGAGCAGGGACACAATCCGCCGGTTGTAGCTACGTTCGAGTTGAGGCAAGAGCTCAAGCCGGAGGCGATTGCGCAGCCGGCGCGTGTCCAGGTTCGTCGGGTCCTCGCGCCATTTCTGG
The DNA here is from genome assembly GCA_036514995.1 of Candidatus Acidiferrales bacterium. NCBI lineage: Bacteria > Pseudomonadati > Acidobacteriota > Terriglobia > Candidatus Acidiferrales > Candidatus Acidiferrales bacterium. The sequence goes on along the minus strand of DATBWB010000013.1, from coordinate 39,095 downwards.
CCGAGCGCGGCGAGATAAGTTCGCAATTCCGCGCGGCGAACCTCAAGGAGCGGCCGAACAATTCGGCCCACCACCGGATGGATGCCCGCCAGCCCTTTTGTTCCCGAGCCGCGCAGCAGGCGAGCCAGCACCGTCTCCGCTTGGTCGTCGGCAGTGTGGCCTACCGCGATACGATCCACCCGACCGCTGCCCGTGAGGCTTTCAAAAAACTTGGCCCGCAGCCGCCGGCCAGCCTCTTCCAAGTTGAGCCGTTCCTTTTCGGCGTACGCGCGAACTTGAGCCCGACGGCAAACCATCTCAAGGTCGAACTCTTTGGCCAGGCGGGCGACAAACTCTTCGTCCTCGTCTGAAGCTTCACCGCGAAGCTGGTGGTTCAGGTGAAGGACAAGCAGGTTGATCCCAAGCGGCTGGCGCAGGCTCTCCAGGAGGCGCAGCAGGCTGACCGAGTCAGCGCCGCCGGAGACAGCCACCCCCACGCGATCGCCGGGATGAAACATTCCGTACCGGCGAATGGTCGAGAGAATCTTGCTGCGCAGGTCACCCATCCCGACGATAATGGTAGCAAGCCAATTCTGACGGAGCAATGCGACCGTGAGCGGAACTTCTCCAGCCGGAGCGAATCAACCCGCAGCCGGGGCGCCCATTGCGTTTGAGCGCTTCAGCGAGCGCCTGCGGCGGGCGCTTGTGATTGCCGACTATGAGGCCCGCTTTCTGGTGACCGGTACGATTGAGGCCGGCCACCTGCTTTTTGGCATCGTGCAGGAAGACACCGAGAAAATGAGCGAGCTCTCTCAAGGGAAATTGACGCCGCATGGGGTGCGACGGCGACTGAAAGAAGAGTGGAGCGGCCGGCTCCAGCCCGAGCCGTCGGACGAAACGGAAATGCGCCTTTCCGAAGAGGCGGCGCGGCTGCTTCGTCGCACCGACGAAGAAGCTCGGTCGGCGGGCTCGCTCACCTCGGAGCCGCTCCACCTCCTCCTGGCTACCCTGCGGGACGGAGCTTCTCTGGCAGCCAAGCTCCTCGCCGAAGCCGGCATGACCGTTGAGGTCGTGTTGGCGCGTTTGAGCCGCCCGGCGCCGGGGGCTGTCAGTGGCGCGGTGGGCGGCGAGCCGCTCGGCCGCTGAGAACAGGTGTCGCCACGGCGCCATCGCTTGCTGCCGGAGGCCAATCAGTAGGAATTTTGCTTGAACAAGGACTGCGTGTGCGCCATGCGCCGGTCAAGAACCACCGCTACAAAGCGGGCGCACGATTGCTGTTCAGCCTCAAACCACTTGCTCACGCTTGCCGCGGCCCAACTGGAGAGGGTCTGGAAGAGCCACAGCAGGAAGGAATAGGCCCAAATCATGCTGAGCTGGCGCGAGCGACGCTCCATCTCCGGACATAGTTCCGCCAATTTCCAGACGCGCTTGCAATCGGCCGGGGTGAGCTGCTCATCCCTGATTTGAAGCGCTTCGCGGACCCGGACAGACAACGGCAGCTTGCCCCCTACCACCAGCAGCGACCGGCAGTAGTGGACAAAGAACTGCATCGCCATCCCGATGGAAAACACAAGGACGATTGCGGCCATCAGGTTCGCTTGGTTAAGTCCGGCTGCTAGTTCACGGCTCATGTGCTTGAGTTCCCCCGATCTGTCCAGGCGCCACGTTTGGGCCGGGCCCTGACCCCGACCTACCGGGGTGCGGCGCTTGCTTCGCCAGCCAATTTATCTTTGCCCTCCAAGCAGGTCAATGGAACCCAAGTACCAGTAAGAAGGTAATGGTGGTTTGCAGCCGCGGCCATCTTCCTGGCGCTCACCTCAAATAGCAAGAAAACAAAAAAGATGCATGGTGGGCAGGGCTTCCTTCCCTGCTTGCCTTGACACTCTTTTTGGCCTCCCCTACTATGCCTCAAGGTGCCGGCGTAGCTCAGAGGTAGAGCGAGGGTCTCATAATCCCTAGGTCGTGGGTTCGAGTCCCACCGCCGGCACCAGGGTCTTGCCAGGCTATCCCTTCTCCCGAGCGGCCCAGACGGTGAGCCGAGGGGAAAATCCCCCCGGACTCGCCGAGGTGGCGTCCTGCCAAGGCACCCAGCAGAATCAAGGGAAGCTCGCCGGGAGCCACCCAGCCCGCCGCAACAAACGTCGGCGCAGAATGGTTCCCTGTCTGACGAGACACCCCCGGCAACTGCGCCTCCTACCTTAGCGCGTTGTTGCCCACCTCGATGAGCGCGCTCTATCCGAATGCGGGCATCGAGCCCATCGCCGCCGAGGTCGAGAAAATTGTGGTAGCGATTGTGGACGAAGCGAAGTAACTTCCATCCGCTCCCCTTTCCCCCTGACGGCCGCCGGTAGTCCTTTCCTGCCTTCGGTACCGGTGGAAATGCACCGCCCCCATCCCGGGAAATTTTTCGAGTTGAGCAACTCGGGCCTGAAAGGCGTGTTCCTAGTAAGTGAAGGGCAACGACCATGGCGGCGACGACCAAACGCGACGCAACCTTCGAGCAAGCTCCGACGAGCCCGGTCGCCCGGCTGGTCATTCCGGTGCGCGTCTTCGGCGTCAACGCCGAGGGGCGAGACTTCAGCGAGGACACTTACGCGATGCTCGACGGGCCGCGCCTTGCCCGCATCGGGTTGTCCCAGCGGGTGATCGTCGGGGAAGCCATTTTTGTGCTGAACCTTTTGAGCAACCGCGAAGCCGAGCTCACCGTGCTCGAGCTGCTCAGCCTCCCCGAACGCGACGCCGAAGTGCTCGAGTGGGCGGTGCGCTGCACCCAGCCCATCAAGAAAGTTTGGGGCCATACCGAGCCTAACCTTCCTGCCTGACTGCATCCTCATCTCTAACCCGATCTCACTCCCCCTTTCAATTTTCGTCCGAAACCCTTAGCCGGGATGCTATGCTTTCCGGCTCCACTCAACTGGAGCGGTTGTCCGGCCTTGCCCGCCGTCAGGATAGCCGGGCCTGCTGCCGGGACAGCACACTTTTCGATGCCTCAGGGGGAGTTATCTTCATGAACCGTTACGTCAATGGGTTTGCCAAGCTCACCAGAAGCAGGTCTTCGATTTTGAGGATTCTGCTCTTGCTCGGGCTTTCGGCTGTTGTCAACGCGGGGATGCAGGCACAAGAAACCCCGAAAGCAAATCCTCCCAAGCCCGCGGCTACGAAGCCTTCTGCCCGAACACCCCGGGCCACCGCAACTACAGCTCAAACCAAGCCGGCGACGGCTCCGGCCCAAGCGGCCGGCGCAAGCCGCGTCGTGGTGCGCTTTGGTGCCCACAAACTAACCGCCGCCGAGTTTGAAGGCATGGTGAATTCTCTGCCCCCTCAATACCAGACGATGGCGCGAGGCGGGGCCAAACGGCGTATCGCCGAGGAGTATGCCAAGATGCTGGCGCTCGCCGACGAAGCTCGCCGGCGGCATCTGGACCAACGCGAGCCCACCCGCACAAGGATCGAGTTCAGCGTCAACAACATGCTGGCGGCCGCGGCGTATCAAGAGATTCAGTCGCAAACCGAAGTCAGCGATGCTGAAACGCAGGCTTACTATGACGCCCACACGAGTGACTTCGAGCGCGTCCGTGCCCGGCATATTCTGGTTGCGCTCGCGGGCGGGCCGGCGGCAAAAGCCGATAAGCTGGAATTGACCGATGAGCAGGCAAAGGCAAAAGCCGAAGATCTCCGCAAACAAATTCTCGCCGGAGCCGATTTTGCCAAACTTGCCAAGGAAAACTCAGACGACTCTGCCTCGGCCGAAAAGGGCGGGGATCTGGGATATTTCCGCCGCGGGCAGATGGCGCCCGAGTTTGAGAAGGCTGCTTTTGCGCTGAAACCAAAAGAATTGAGCGAACCCGTCAAATCGCCTTTTGGCTATCACCTCATCGAAGTCGAGGACCATTCCACTACCCCGCTGGCTGACGTCAAAACGGAAATTTCGAGCAGCGTGAAAACCGAGAAAGTGAACCGGGTGGTGACGGCGCTCATGGGAGGCCAGCCGGTCTTCGACGAGGATTACTTTAAGCCGGCCGCGTCACCGGCTACGCCTCCGGCGCAGCCGTCCCAGCCCGCGCCTCCACCAAAGCCGTAGGACTGCCAGGCTTTGGCCCGGCCCCGAAGCTTCGGGACATATCGGGTAAATCCCGATACTCCCTGTCGCCCGAGAGCGGCATCTAAATCATTTGAGGCGAGCTTTGAGGACAACGATGCATCGCAAGCTGCTCCGCTACACGCTCCTGGCGGTGACCGCCTGCTTGCTGGCTGCGCTCCCGCTCTTGGCGGCCAAGAAGAAATTGGTCCTGAAGGATGGCAGCTCTCAGGTGGTCCGCGAGTGGGCAGTGAAGGGCGAGCGCGTCCGTTACTATTCGACCGAGCGCTTTGCCTGGGAAGAGCTTCCCGTCAGCCTGGTGGATTGGGAAGCCACCAAGAAGGCCAATGAGGAAGCCGAAACCGAGGCCGAAGAATTGCTCGAAGAGGTGCGCTATCCCTCGGCGGAGGAAACCGGCGCCATTGTCGTCGCCGCGGGCAAAACCTTGCCCGAAGAGGATGGGGTCTATGCCTTCGACGGGAAAATTATCGTCGTCCTGGCACAGTCCGCCACCGAACTGCGACTTGACAAGAAGCGGATGCTCCTCTCTATGGCGATGCCGCTGCCCATTTTGAAGAGCCGGACGAACGTCACGCTGCATGGCGCCAAATCCAAAACTCGCCTCAAGTCGGCTACCCCGGTCATCTATGTTCGCTTTGCCGAAGAAACTGACCTGAAGTTTGGTCTCGTCCGCGCCAAGGTGGAAGGTTCCAAGCGGGTCTTTGAGCAGCTTCTCCGTGGCCCTCTCGGCGGCAAGGCGGAAGAATCCCGCCAGGCCGTCGCCGCCGAGCTGGAAATGCTCTCTCCCGGCGTCTATCGCCTCAGGCTACCCTCCCCGCTCCCGCCCGGCGAATATGCCGTCATTGAACTTCTCGAGCAGGGAATGAATCTTGACGTGTGGGATTTTGGGGTCGACCGCTAAGTTAGAGGATTCTCACGTGACACCCGACACCTCTCGCCTGCTCACATTCCTCGTTTGAAGATGCGGGCCATGCGGCGCATCGAGGCCTCAACTGCCTCGTAGAAGGGCTGCAGGTCGGGATTGCTGATGTCAATGTCGCCGGCGTCGAGGTCGTTGCGGATGTCGTTGACCAGCCGCGTGCCACGCCGCAGGCGGAACTTGGCGATCAGTTCGGAAGCGGGCGTGCCATTGGCAGATGGTGGCAAGGGCTTGCCGTCCTCGCTCTGCAACAGCGCCCAGGCCAGCGTACGCGCCTGATCCAGCAGCTCCTTTAGCTCGGAAAGCTCTTTGCGAGGCCACCACTTGCCGTTCCCACGGGCAAGCTGCGACTCGAAGGCGTCAATATGGTCGCGGAGCTTCTTGAGCTGGTTGGCGAGCTCATGACTCATCGGGCCTCTTTCCGCTTGGCAGCCGGTATTCGAAAGGGGAGGATACTAGTACCTTATCACGAAGGGTGTGTCGTGTCAAGAAATACTGGAACTCTCCTCCTTCTCTAATACCGTTTCTTTTCAGACGATTGCGAGGACCCAGCGGGACAGACGCCACCCACCAATGCCAGCGCCAGGGGGGTGACGACCGAGAAGGCAGCAAACGATATCAGGACGGGAAGAAGCCAGCCGAAGGTTCCCGCTGGATGGCCCACCGCAAGCCAGGCCACGAATCCTGCGGTAAGTCCCACCCAGACGCTGACCTGCTTGGAGGCCGAATCAGATTCGAGCTCGGCCTGACAGTGCGGACAGGCAAGCACACCGCCGGCAAGCAGCAGCGCAATGATCGGAACCTTGGTGTGACATCCAGGACAAGCCCGAGAACCCATGCCGTTTCCTCCACTTGGCGAAGTCAAGTTGTGAGCGGCTATTCTGCAACAGCGCGAGGGAGATTTCCAGAGCCATAGGTTGCCCAGAGAAGTTGGGATTCGGGATCACGCGAGCTTCGGCTTGTCGCTCACCTGCGGAGAGACTATCCTTCCGCTCAGCCAGTCCCAAAGCCTTCTCCCCAATTTATCGGGGCAAGGGACTGCGGCGCTGGCGGGCGCGAGGTCTAGGAAAGTCCTTCCCTCTTTCGATACTCCTCGTAACAATCTGGACAAAACCCGTGGCTAAGCTGTGCGCCGGAGTGTCGCGTCACGTACTGGTCAAGCGGTCCCCAGGTGCTCTTCCCGCGTTCGGCGCCCGTATCGTCGCGGATTTTTCCGCATACGCAGCAGACCGGCAGGATCTGCTCGTACATTTGGAGCCGCTTCCGTTCCGTCAGGTCGCGGAGCACGAGCAGGCTCGCAGGCGCCCCGGCGTGAACGTAGCGCTCGGCGGTGACCTCCACCGGGAAGATGCTCCCGTCGCGACGCTTGGCGTGCGCCTCATAGCACCGGGGCGCTTCTTCTCCCGCCGCACGCCGCTGCGCGTATCTCCTCAGCCGCTCCCGGTCCTCCTCGGCTACCTGGGCAAAGGCATCAGCTCCCACTTCCTCCGCCGGGCTTCCGTAGCCGTACAAGTGTGCGTCGGCAGGATTGGAAAAAACCACTTTGCCCGCCTGGATGATGCGCACCGGCACTGGAAGGGCATCGAGTATCTCATGGAGCCTCCGCTCGCTCTCCCGCAGCGCTTCTTCCGCCCGCTTGCGTTCAGTAACGTCTTCTGCAGCACCGATGTAGTACATTACGGCGCCGCTCGAATCCCGGACGGCGCGGGCGTTTTCCAGAAACCAAATCTTGCTGCCGTCTTTGCGATAGACCTCGTACTCAAAATCCAGCACGACACCGTGTTCTTCCATCAGCCGCTTGAACTCCTCGCGGCGGTCGGGGTCCACATAAGCCTGCCGCGCGATGTCCGTGCGGCTTGCCATCAGCTCCTCAGGAGAATCGTAGCCATAGATGCGCGCCATCGTTGGATTCACGCTGAGGTATCGCCCGTCCGGGGTGGTTTGGAAAATGCCGACGATGGCTTCTTCGAAGATGCCGCGATACTTCTCCTCGGCTTGCCGTAGCGCTTCCTCCGCCCGCCTGCGCTCGGTAATGTCGCGGAGGACGACGACAAAATGCGTATCGCCGCCGGCCACCACGGGGTTCACCGATAACTCGACGGGGAACCGCTCGCCGTTTTTGCGCCGCCCTTCCTCCTCGACCGATCCCTTTCCTATGACGGGGGCCTCACCCGTGGCCTGGTAGCGCTTCAGTCCCTCTCGGAAGTCCTTCGCCACGTCCTCTGGCATCAAGACTTCCATATCCGCACCGCGCAAGGTGCCTGGTGCGTACCCGAAGATCTGTTCGACTGCCGGGTTAGCGAACTGAATTTCTCGGTCCCAAGCGAAGACAATGACCCCGTCCTGCACTGACCGGGCAATCGCTTCAAAGCGCACCTCGGCCGAGGCGGCGGCCTGTTTGGCAGATAGTGCGGCTACGGGCTTGAGGATCACTGCGTACAGCAGAGGCAAGGCCATGACCGAAAGAAGCAGACTGTCCAGCAGCGCCGTCCAAAGCCCAAACGCCATTCCCAACGAGCGCAACATGAGCATCACCGCGAACTCGGTGGCAAACACCACCAGCACGCTCCGCCAAACAATTTCCCCGGCCGAACCAATGATGGCCAGTTGCGCTGCCGCCTCGTGTGTCGAAGGATGCCAAATGACCTTGTTCATACCGTACCTCCCGGATAAGCAGAATGCGATGAGCCGGGGAATGGCCTCGATGGCGCGTTGGTAGCTGTTTTGGAAAGGGGTAAAACCGGCTCTCGCGCGCTGAGTGAATTCTAACACTGCCTCGGAGCGAAGCAAGTTTCCCACAGGGAGTATGAGGACAATAAGTCCCCCCTCTCCTCCAGTGTGGGAAAACACCACCCGAGCGAGTTCACGAACTCTCTCGGCTATCCCCAACTGTCAGGAATCCCTTCGCTGTGAACTCCCAGGGCTTACCCTTCCACGAGGGAGAAGTCCACGCGCTGCCGGGCGGCGTCCACGCGATCCACCTGGACGCGGACGCGGTCGCCGATGGCAAAGCGCTTGCGACCCGCCGCGGCGGGCTCGCCGACGATCGCCCGGTCGCCCTCGCGGTAGAAGAACCGCTCCTCGAACAGATCTTCGAGCGAATCGATCGAGACGAGCCCCTCCACAAAGAAATCCAGCAGCTCCACGAAAAACCCAAACTTCCCGCACTGGATGATCAGCGCGTCGAAGGCCTGGCCGAGGTGCTGCCCCATGAACTGCACTTTCTTCCACTCGGTCAATTCCCGCTCGGCGTCGTCGGCGCGTCGCTCGGCGTCTGAGGATTCGGCGGCGATGTTCTCGAGTTCGGCAGGCGAGATTGGCCCGCTTGACCCCATTCGATCGGGGCGCGTGATCGCGACTTCTTGAGGCAAAGCGGCGTGAGAAGCATCCTCAGGGGCGCCGGGAGCGCGCCGTTTTTTCCCGGCCCTCGGGTGCGGTCCGCCCGGGATATCCTCCGCAGGGGTGGATGCCGCCAACAGCCATTTCAAGGTGCGGTGAACGATCAGGTCGGGATAGCGACGAATGGGCGAGGTGAAATGGCAATAGGTGGCCGCGGCCAGCGCAAAGTGGCCCAGGTTTCTCCCCGAGTAGCGAGCTTGCTTGAGCGAGCGCAACATCAGGTAGGAGAGGATGCGCTCTTCGGGTTTCCCTTCGATCTTGTCGGCAAGCTTTTGGTAGTGCCGCGGCGTGATGGCCAGGTCAAAGTCCGGCGGCAGCATCAGCGCAAATTCGCGCTGGCTCCGGTGGCCGGCCCGCCCCCTTTGAGACGAACGAGCGGAAAGCCTTTGCTTGACCCGCAGTTTCCTCTCGGCCAAGTCAGCCACGCCAAGCGAGTAGCCGAAGCGCTGGGCTATCTCCTCGAACTCCAGGACCTTCCTCGGGTCCGGCTTCTCATGGATGCGATAGAGCGTCCCGACGGAGCGGGCTTCGAGAAACCGCGCCACCGCTTCGTTGGCCGCCAGCATGAACTCTTCGATGATGCGGTGGGCGATGTTCCTCTCGCTGCGGGTAATCCCGACGATCAGGCCCCGCTCGTCGAATCGAAGAATCGGCTCGGGCAAATCAAAATCAATCGAGCCCCGCCCGCGGCGTTTCCGGTTCAAAATAAGCGCCAGCTCCTTCATATTCTCGAAGTGCCGCGCCAGGGGCGCATAGCGTTTCCGCTGCTCGGGGTCGCCTTCCAAAACGGCATGGACCGCCGTATAGGTCATGCGCTCGGCGGAACGGATGACACCCGGTGTGAACGTCGAGCGGACGACCTGCCCGTTTCGATCCACTTCCATCAAGGCGGAGAGCACCAGCCGCTCCACCCGCGGGTTGAGCGAACAGATGCCGCTCGAGAGCTCCGCCGGCAGCATGGGCACGGCGCAGTCGGGGAAATAGACCGACGTGCCGCGCAGGCGAGCTTCGCGGTCGAGCGCCGTACCCGGCGCGACGTAATGGCTCACGTCGGCGATGTGCACCGCCAGGTGAAAATTCCCGTTCGCCAGCGGCTCGACATAGACGGCATCGTCAAAGTCTTTGGCCGTCTCGCCGTCAATCGTTACCACGGAAAGATGACAAAAGTTGGCGCGGCCTTCTCGCTCGCCCGGCCGGACCTCGGTGGGCACCCGCTGCGCTTCCGCCATGACATCCTCGGCGAATTCATGGGGCAGGTGATGCTTGCGGATGACGATCTCAACGTCCAATCCCAAATCGCCCGGCTTGCCGAGTACCTCGGTCACTCGCCCGCGCGGCGGCGAATCACCACGCGGGAACGACATCAGCTCGACGTTGACCATTTTTCCTTCCAACTCACGCAGCCGGGATGGCAGCGGTGCCTGCTTGGCTTTCGACGGGTGGTCCTCCCTGGCAACCGCGGGGCGGTGGCGCTCGCCCCGAGGCAATCGGGGCTCGCCGGGAGATTCCTCTCCTGGCGGGATGAAGATGCGCTGAAGGATCTTGGTGTCGTAGGGGATGACGTAGTTGCCGCTTGCCCCCACGTGGAATTCGCCAACCACGGTGGGGTGGGCGCGACGGACCACTCGCAGGACGCGCCCTTCGGCGCGGCCCAGCGACTTTCGCGCCACCCGAATCTCCACCCGGTCGCCGTGCATGGCGTCGCCCATCTGTGCCGCCCCAATGTAAACGTCTCCTTCGACGCCCGTCACGGGCCGGTCGGTGATGACAAATCCGTAGCCGTCGCGGTGGCAGACCAGCCGGCCGGAGACCACGTCCCCCACGGCGGCCGATGCTGGCTGCTGCCCGCCACGGCTGGCCTGCTCCCCCCGATCGTCGGGTTCGTTGACAATGCCCGCCGCGGGGCTTGCCCTGCCTGCCCTGAGTCCGCCGCGGCGGATCGAAGGGAGCTCGCCGAAGGGCTTGGCCGCCTTGCTCCGGCCAGCGAGGACGTACCAGCCGGGTTGCGTCTCTTCGACGGAGCCTTCGCGCACCAGCTTGAGCATCCATTTCTTCAGCTCGCGCCGGCCGCGATGATGGAGCTCGAGGTCGTGAGCGATATCACGAAGCCGCAGGGGCTCGCGCGCCTGTTCGAGCCTTTCGAGGACCGCGCCGATGCTCAGTTCTTCTTCACGGTGCGACAATACTTCCCCTCCATAGGTCATTGTAGCTCGGACGAGCTTCGCCTTTCTCCATGCCTTCGCGCCCGTCAGCGCCGCTAACGATCGTTGCCAGCGAAGACGACAGCCCCGGTGCACACGATGGGGCCTCCCGGAAAGGAAAAATAGCTATCCGGGAGACAGGGTGGAAACTTCTTCTATGACAAACGAGATGGGAGCGCCGCGTCGGGCGACAAAGTTATAGATTACCGCCGCAAGCGCGCCGAACAAGAGTCCCAATATCCCGTAAACCAGCGGTAACCAGACCGGCGCAGCAACCAACATAATCCGCTCGCTCATGTCTTTCCCCGCTCCAAAAGCCCCCGCGAGGAGCATAACCAGTCCGACGACTACTGCGATCACCGCGTAGAATATCCCCAAGCACTTGCCAACGCTCCACACGTCGAAGCGAATCAGACGATGCGTTGCCATGCTCACCTCCAGGACAAAAGGTTACGGCGATATGTTTTCGTGCTTCTTCTTGGGGTTGGTTCCTCGCTTGTTTTCGATGGCACAACTTCTGTGGAGTGCGGCGGCTTGCCGCCGCTGTTTCAAGGCGGGAGCAAGCTCCCGCACTCCAAAATTACCTTCAAAGCGGTACATTCCCGTGTTTCTTCTTGGGGTTGGTGCCGCTTCTGTTGTCGATGGCGCGGCGAGCCTTAAGGATGAGTGAGAGTGCCTCCCGCAAATTGCACCGCACCTCAGCCAGCGTTCGCCCCTGAGTGTTTACTCCGGGAATTTCTTCCACGTAAGCTACATACGAGCGCCCGGGCTTCTCGATCACGGCCGCGAAGTTCCGCTCCAACGTAGAAATGCTCTTTTATCCGCTCACCGGTCGCTGGCCACTGGTCGCCTCTTCACAGCGGTATATTCCCATGCTTCTTCTTCGGATTGGTGTCGCGTTTGTTTTCGAGCATGCGCAGGGCAGCGATCACTTGGGGCCGGGTCAGCCGCGGCTCGATGACAGCGTCAATGTAGCCGCGCTCGGCGGCGACGTAGGGATTGGCGAAGCGTTCGCGGAATTCTTCCACCTTTTCTTTGCGCACTCGCTCCGGATCAGAGGCGCCCCCGAGTTCGCGGCGATAGACAATATTCACCGCTCCCTCCGGACCCATCACGGCAATCTCGGCGGTGGGATAAGCGAAGTTCATGTCCGTCCGAATATGCTTCGAGGCCATCACGCAGTAGGCGCCGCCGTAAGCTTTGCGCGTGATGACGGTGATCTTCGGCACCGTGGCCTCGGCGAAGGCGTAGAGCAGCTTAGCGCCGTGCTTGATGATCCCGCCGAACTCCTGCTGCGTGCCGGGGAGGAAGCCGGGCACGTCCTCGAAGGTGACGAGCGGGATGTTGAAGGCATCGCAGAAACGCACAAAGCGCGCGCCTTTCACCGAGGCGTTGATGTCGAGGCAGCCCGCCAGCACCGCCGGCTGGTTGGCGACGATGCCCACCGGCCAGCCGCCCAGCCGCCCAAACCCCACCACGATATTTTTGGCAAAGTGCTCCTGCACCTCAAAGAAATCACCATAGTCCACCACCAGCCGGATGATTTCCTTCATGTCATAGGGCTGCATGGAATCCACCGGCACAACGTGGTTCAATTTTTCTTCGGTGCGATCCACCGGGTCCTGGCATTCCCGGCGCGGCGGGTCTTCCATGTTGTTGGCCGGGAGAAATCCGACGAGTTCGCGGATCAGGGCAAGGCACTCAGCATCGTCTTCCGCCACAAAGTGAGCTACGCCGCTCGTCGCGTTATGGGTCATGGCGCCGCCGAGTTCGTGTTTGCTGACATCCTCATGGGTCACGGTCTTGATCACGTCCGGGCCGGTCACAAACATGTAGCTCGTCTCACGGGTCATCAAAATGAAATCGGTGATGGCCGGAGAATAGACCGTGCCGCCGGCGCAGGGGCCCATGATGGCGCTCACCTGCGGCACCACCCCGGAGGCAAGGGTGTTGCGAAGGAAGATGTCGGCATAGCCCGCGAGCGACATCACTCCTTCCTGGATGCGCGCCCCGCCCGAGTCGTTCAACCCGATAATCGGCGCGCCATTTTTCATCGCCAGATCCATCACCTTGCACACCTTGCCGGCGTTGGCTTCCGTCATCGACCCGCCAAAAACCGTAAAGTCCTGCGCGAAGACATAGACCAGCCGGCCTTCGATTCGGCCGTAGCCGGACACGATGCCGTCCCCAAGAATTTTCTGATCGGCCATGCCAAAATCGGTGCAGCGATGGGTCACGAAGCGGTCGAGTTCCTGGAAGCTGCCCTCATCCAGCAGCAGTTCGATCCGTTCGCGGGCGGAGAGCTTGCCCTCTTTGTGCTGCTTTTCGCGCCGCTCGGCGCCGCCCCCCGCTTGGGCAGCCGCATCCCGCCGGCGTAGTTCCTCCAACTTGGATTGCGCCGCTTTTTGCTCCTGCTCGGTTGCCATAAAAAACTCCCTCAAAACGGTTCCTGATCCACGCACCAAACAGAGTGCCACAAAGAGCTCGCCTTTGGCCAGAGAAGAACCGCCACCCGTCAGGCAAATCCCGAGGTTGTCCGGACACCGTGCGGGGAAATGGGCAGCTCAGGTGAACGGTGCCCGCTTTGGCGGGGGGGTTCGCTTTGGGTGCTTCGGTGCCGCACTGGGAGCAGCGCGTCACCCGTGCTACAACAAGAGATCCGCCAGGCGCGTGACCACAAACAAAGCGATGAGAAGAATCGCCACGTCCAGCGCGACGGCTCCCATCACCAGCCACATATGGAGCCCCGATGTCGTCGAGGCTTGGGCAACGGCGCTCGCCGCCCCGTAGGCCAAGCCCACGCCGGCCAACATGATGCCGGCCGCAAGCGCTAGCCAGACCGCCCCCAGAAATTGGCGCCGCATATTCCGTCCGCCGCGCTACTCCAGCCCGGACCACTCTTCCGAAACAATGACCGAGTTGGAGGGATTCGCCGGATCGTATTTGATGCTTGCCGGCACCCCGCTGAGACATCGCTCGAACCGCAACCGATCGAGGAGCGTGGTTATGTCCTGGGCTGCCTCATAGGTTACGCCTGCGATGGTGTAGCTGTAGATGACAAGCTGGCGGGAAGGGCTGCTCCAACCCTCCGTCGGGCCAACCCCCTCCGGCTCAAAAAACTCGAGCACCTGCCCTTCGGCGATGCGCCCGATGCTGGCAATATGCCGGCGACGAAGCCGTTCCAGTTCGTCGGCACTCGGCAACTTTCGCTGATAGAGATAAAGGAGGGCAGCCGTCGCTGCCAGAAATGTCACGAGCAGCGGAAGAGCGATCTCGTTCAGACCGAGTTCCTCCCCTCAACGCGGGCTGCCCTTGGGGACAGCCTCCGGAATAATCTCCCCCAGCGTTTGCCGGGCCTTCTCCCAATCCTTCAAAAACGCTTCGAGGCCGCGATCAGTCAGGGGATGCTTGAAGAGCATTTCAAACACTTTGAACGGCATGGTGGCAACGTGCGCTCCGGCCTTGGCGGCTTCCACCACATGCAGCGGATGGCGCAAAGAGGCGGCCAGAACCTGCGTCTCGAAACCGTACTGCCGATAGATGGTCACAATGTCGCGCACCACCTCCATGCCGACATGAGAAATATCGTCCAGCCGGCCGAGAAAGGGGCTGACGTACGTGGCGCCGGCCTTGGCCGCCAGAATGGCCTGCGAGGGCGAAAAGACCAGCGTGACGTTGATGCGCGTATTTTCCGTGCGCAGCGTGGCCATGGCGCGAATGCCTTCGCGGGTCAGAGGAATCTTGACGACGATGTTGCGGTGCCAGGAACGCAGCTCGCGCGCCTGTTCGATCATCGCTTCCGCTTCGGTGGTCGTCACCTCGGCGCTGATCGGACCATCAATGAGCGAACAAATTTCCAGGATGATGTCTTTGAAGGCCCGGCCTTCCTTGGCGGCAAGCGACGGATTCGTAGTGATGCCGTCAATGATGCCGAGCTTGGCCCCTTCGCGGATTTCTGTAAGGCTGGCTGTGTCGAGGAAGAATTTCATGGCTGGTTTCCTCTCCGGACCGCCGTTTCCCATCCGGCCGACGGGCCGGCCATCGGTCAACCACGCATGCCCGACCTAGAACTTGCTCTCGCCTTTCGCCCGCACCGGATTCTTCAGGCGGCCAACTCCGGAAACGACGATTTCCACCTCGTCGCCTGCCCGGAGCGGCCCCACCCCGGCCGGGGTTCCGGTAGCAATGACGTCCCCTGGTTCGAGCGTCATCACTCGCGAGATGTAACGGATTATAGCATCAACCGGGAAAATCATGTCGGACACGCGGCCAAACTGCTTCCGTTGGCCGTTGACGAGCGTTTCCACCGTCACCTCTTCCAACTTCAATTCCGTTTCGATGAAAGGACCGAGGGGACAAAAGGTATCGAATCCTTTGGCGCGAGTGAACTGCACGTCAGCCTGCTGAAGGTCGCGCGCCGTGACGTCGTTCAAGCACGTGTAGCCCATCACGCAACCGAGCGCGTCGGCCGCATCGCTGAGTTGCGAGCAGCGCTTGCCGATCACCACGCCAAGTTCGCCTTCGTAATCCACCTGCCGGGAAACGTCCGGCAGAAGGATCGGTTCCCCGGAAGCGATGATGGCGGAAGGGGGCTTCAAAAAAAGCAGCGGCTCTTGCGGTATCGGGTTATGGAGTTCGGCCGCGTGCTCGCGGTAGTTTCTGCCGACGCAGACAATCTTGGAAGGCTCGGTGGGCGGAAGGATCTCTACCGTGTCCACCGGCCAGCTCTTTTCGCCCGGCTGGCGATTCACATACTGGCATCCGGGCAGCTCGCCCCGATCGAATCGGGGCTCGCGTACCCGACCGCCTTCGAGCACGCCATAGCGGGCTTCCCCTTCCACTCGAAATCGGCAGATCTTCAAAGCAACGCCTCCGTCCGGTTCTCTCTGCCCTGGCGGCGCGCTACGGCTGCTGCTCGGCGGGAACGCTCGCCGTAGCCTCCGCGGATGGTTCGCTTTCATTGCCTGCCCGGTCCACGGCGGCGACCGCATAAGAGTAGGTCTTGCCCGCCTCGACCGTGTCATCGCGGTAAGCCGGCCCAGGGATCAGCTTTGCGTTCCGCCTCTGGTAGCCGCCGCCGTCCCGAGGCTTCGGGGGCTCGCTGCGATAGATATTGTACCCGGCGAGATCGGCTTCCGTGTTCGGCTGCCAGGAAAGTTCAATGGCCGGCCCTCCGAAGGCGGCGAGAATGGGCACGCCGACCAGGCCCTCCGGGGCCTTTGGCGGAAAGATATCTTGGGGGGTGATGGTGAGCCGGGCCGAGGCATCGCTCTCAACCAAGTCCGGGCCGTACCGGGCGACAGCACGGATCGTGTAGCGATAGGTTTTGCCGTACTCGGTTGCCGTATCCGTCCAGGGAGAGTTCGCCGCCTCAGCAAGAAGTTCCCACTCTTCCTTCTCGCCCGGGGTACTGCGGTAGATAGGAAAGGGGCCGGCAGAAGCGATGGCCGTGCCACTCGTGGTCTCGGAGGGAGGAGTCCAGCTCAGCTCGACGCCCGCTTCCACGTTTCGGGCGAGGAAATTCCCCGGTGGAGCCGGCGCCGGATATATGCGCAAGGCAATCAAGTTGGAAAAGCCGGCGCTTCGTCCTTTCTTATTTCTCGCCAGCACCCCATAGACTGCCCACTCGCCCGAGTGCGCTTTCAAATCCGCAACCGCTATGCGGTCGGAATATTGCGCCATCTGGCCGGCGGCCAGTCTCTCCAGGTCCCCGCCAGCCCATTCCACGATGGGTTTCGCATCGCCAAACAACCTTTGTCCGAGGTCTTCGCCGGCAGCCTCGGCCGCCCCGCCACGGCGGGCTTGCGCCAACATGGCGGGTGGCGGCGGCAACTCTTCCTTGCGAAATTGGCGATAGAGAAGAATTTGCAAATTCCTGCCGACCGCTTTCCCATCGGTGGTGCGCCGGGGAAGCGTGAAGGAAAGCACGACCGCCTCGCCCATTTGTCTGGCGCTCAAATCGCCGGCTGCCTCGGGAATGTGGCGCGAAGGCGGTGTCGGAGCCGTGGGACTGCCGCAGGCCACGAGCGCAAGCAGACAGGAGACAAGTCCGGTTAGAACGAAATTCGAAATTCGAAATTCGAAAATCGGAACGAAGATGTTCGCATTTTGGTTCACAGGCAGAAGTGGCGCTGCCAGAGGTAGGCTCACAGAATATATCGGCTCAAGTCCTGGTTTTTTACGATTTCAGCGAGCTGGCGATGGACGTAGGCGGCGTCCACCTCGATGGTTTTCTTCTTGAGCTCCGGCGCTTCAAAAGAGATCTCGTCCAGCATCTTTTCCATCACCGTGTGCAGTCGCCGGGCGCCGATGTTCTCCGTCTGTTCGTTTACCGTGGCCGCGTAATGAGCCAGAGCTTCGATGGCGTCATCGGTAAACGTGATCTTCAGCCCTTCGGTCTCGAGCAGCGCCGTGTACTGCTTGATGAGCGCGTTCTTGGGCTCCTGGAGGATGCGAACGAAATCCTGGACACCCAGCGATTTCAATTCCACGCGGATGGGGAAGCGGCCCTGCAACTCCGGAATCATGTCCGAGGGTTTGGTCACGTGGAAGGCGCCGGCGGCGATGAAGAGGACATGGTCCGTGCGGACGATGCCGTAGCGGGTGTTGACGGTGGTGCCCTCGACAATGGGCAGGATGTCGCGCTGCACGCCTTCGCGGCTGACGTCGGGGCCGTGGCCCGATTCGCGCCCGGCAATCTTGTCCATCTCGTCAACAAAAATAATTCCCATCTGCTCGGCGCGGTCAATGGCCGTCCGGGTCACCTGGTCCATGTCAATGAGCTTGCTCTCTTCCTCCTGAACCAAGTAGTCGAGCGCCTCGGCCACGGACATCTTCCGTTTCTTCTTCACCTGGCCAAAAAGCCCGGGGAGCGCATCCTTGATGTTGATGTCCATCTCCTCGATGCCGGTATTGGAGATGATTTCGAAGGCGGGCATCGAACGTGCGCGCACTTCCACCTCGACGAGCTTGGAGTCGAGTTTGCCTTCGCGGAGCTGCCCGCGCAGTTTTTCCCGGGTGCGCTGGAACTGTTCCTGCTGGTGGACTGCTTCCGGGTCCTGCTTGTTGACCGGTGGCGGCAAAGGCGGCAAGAGAAGATCGAGCAAGCGCTCTTCGGCGTTGACCTCGGCCCGGTCGGCAACCTCATCGAGTTTTTCTTCGCGGATCATGTCAATCGCCACTTCGACGAGGTCGCGAATCATGGATTCGACGTCGCGGCCAACGTAGCCCACCTCGGTGTACTTACTGGCCTCGACTTTGACAAACGGGCATCCGGCCAAACGCGCCAGCCGCCGGGCAATCTCGGTCTTGCCCACGCCCGTCGGCCCGATCATCAAGATATTCTTCGGGATGATCTCCTCGGCCATTTCCGGCTGGAGCTTCTGCCTTCGGATGCGGTTGCGCAAGGCGATGGCGACGGCGCGCTTGGCATCGTGCTGGCTGATGATGTACTTGTCGAGTTCCGCCACAATCTCCCGCGGCGTCAGCTCGTCAAAGGAGGGCTGCGGCGGCGGTGCCGGCTCGGGTTCGACCCGCCCGGGAAGGTAGGTAACTGCATCATCTTTCGAAGCGCCGCTGGTCATAATTCTTCCACCGTAAACTGGCTGTTGGTATAGATGCAAATTTCACTGGCAAGGCGCATGGCTTCCTGAGCGATCTCTTTGGCGCTGAGCTGGGTGTGTTTGATCAATCCGCGCGCTGCCGCCAGCGCGTAAGGCCCGCCTGAACCGATGGCGCAGATGCCGTCATCCGGCTCAATAATGTCGCCCGTGCCGGAGAGCAGAAAGGTGTTCTTATCGTCGGCGACAATGAGGAGCGCGTCCAGATGTCGCAGAACCCGGTCGGTGCGCCACTCTTTTGCCAGTTCGACCGCCGCCCGCGGGAGATTGCCGTGGAATTCCTGTAACTTCGCTTCAAAACGGCTGAACAGGCTCAGAGCGTCAGCCGTGCCGCCGGCAAATCCAGCCAGAACCTTGTCGTCGTAAAGGCGGCGAATCTTTTTGGCCGTGTGCTTCACCACCGCCTGTCCCATCGTGACCTGGCCGTCGCTGGCAACCACTACTTGATTGCCGCGACGAACGCACAAAACCGTCGTGCCGTGGGTCATCTCGTTCCGCATAGTATGGCACATTAGTTGACTCTTCCGCGTCATGGGCGTCTCAAGATTATACCGCGGCCGACCAAGGAGAACCATCGCGCCTCAGCCGCGCAGTCCCGCGTCCACCGCCTCGAACAACGCATGTAGGGGCGAGCTTCAGCTCGCCCTAGTCTGCTAGGCGCGTAATCCCGCTTCCACAGCATCGAAGAAGGCGTTAAGTTCAGTGGGCTGGGTGAAGATGTGCGTGGCGATGCGGATGCGCTCCGCGCCGCCGGCGATGCGGATGTTGCGCGCGGCACATTCATCAGCAACACGTTTCAGATCGCCCGTAACCGGCTCGAAGCTCACCAACCCGCCGTAAAACTCCTCCTTGCTGGCGTTGGCCGACCGTAGTTGAGGACGGCTCGCGATGCGGTCGCGCACGCGAGTTGCGTTCTCGTGGATGCGGGCGTAGATGCGTTCGGGGCCGATCGTGTGGAAGAAGTCGAGCGCGGCTTTGAGACCAACCATCACGGAAAGGTTCGACGTGCCGAGGTTGGAGAAGCGGTAGGCCTTCAGCTCATAGTTGCGCCAGTCGCCGGAGGCGATATTCACCCATAGGCGCTCTTGCAACTCCTCGCGGATGTAGAGCGCGCCGGTGCCCTTGGGTGCCATGAGCCACTTGTGCGGGCTCGAGGCATAGAAGTCGCAGCCGAGGTCGTGCAAATCGAGCGGGATCTGCCCGATGGCGTGCGCGCCGTCCACGTGCGTCAGGATGCCGCGCTCGCGCGCGAGCTGGCAGATCTCTTTCGCCGGCAGGATTACGCCGGTGACGGTGGTGATGTGGCTGAACATGATGATCCGCGTGCGCGGCGTGATGGCGCGGCGAAAGAGCTCGACAATTTGCTCCTTCGAGGCCGGCGGCTTGGGCAGCGTCACGTAGTTGAGCTTGATGCCGTAGCGCGCCGCCTTTTGCTCCCAGCAGCACCGCCCGCCGGGGTGCTCCTGGTCGGTAAGCAGGGCTTCGTCGCCAGGCTTCATATCCAGGCCGTTGCAGACGACGTTGTTGGCTTCGGTGGCATTGCGCACCAGCGCCAGCTCGTCGCGTTTGACGCGGAGGAAGGCGGCCAGGGCGTCGCGCAGTTCGCGCAGGCGCGTGTTCTCCTCGTACCCGAACCAGGGCAGAGCGGGCTCGCGGAACGATTCGGCGTAGAGGATGTGGTCAATCATCGCGCGCAGCACCGGCAGCGGCGTGCAGCCTACCGAGCCGCAGTTCAGGTTGATGCGGTCGGCGGCGAGCAGCCACTGCCGACGCAACTCGGCCCAGTAGCCCTCGGGGTCGCTCGCATAGAGTTCGCGCGGCGGCAAGGGTGGGACTTCATGGCCGAAGAGTTGTTCAGCGCGCGCCAGTGGAATACCGAACAGAGCCGTGGCAACGGCCGCTCGCTGGAGGAATTCTCTTCGACGAAGCATGGGTAGCCTCCGGGCGCGGCAATCCGGCGAAGTCTAACAGAAATGAAACGCCGCAGGTACCAGGAGAAGGTCCGTAACTGGATCCCTGCCGCGAGCATTTTCGCGCTTGGCGGTAGGAAGCACGGCGATGCGTTCGCCTGCTGCCACCGGGGAGTCGAGGCGAAGGGGAACTCGATCAGGAAAGGGAGCACGCCGGTGGGGCCTTGTCGCGGTCTTCTTCGAAAATGCGCTCGAGCGAGCGGCCGGACAGGGCCGAATCGGGCTTCGTCTCGGTGATCTCCGAGCCGCGGTCGGCAAAGGCGTCGCGGTCCTTGATCAGCAGCCAGTTCTTTGTCCCTCGGCCGCGCATCAAGATGAGCGCAAACTGGCCGCGCAGTTTTTTTCCGTGAAGAATGACCTTGAGCGCCCCGGCCTTGAGAGCCGACGGAGGATCGGCCGGAGCGTTGG
Organism: Candidatus Acidiferrales bacterium; assembly: GCA_036514995.1. Classification (NCBI taxonomy): domain Bacteria; kingdom Pseudomonadati; phylum Acidobacteriota; class Terriglobia; order Candidatus Acidiferrales; species Candidatus Acidiferrales bacterium. Next base: position 18,501 of record DATBWB010000013.1, on the reverse strand, counting down.
GCTTTGGCTCCCGAACGAACTCGAACGTTCCCTGGTCCCAGACCATGACCGGCCCGGCCCCATACTGCCCTTCCGGGATGACGCCCTCGAAATCGCCGTACTTGAGCGGGTGATCCTCCACCTGCATGGCCAGTCGCTTGTTGGCCGGGTTCAAGGAAGGACCTTTGGGCACCGCCCAGGATTTGAGCGTGCCCTCAACCTCCAGGCGAAAGTCATAGTGCAGATTTCGCCCGCGATGTTTTTGCACCACAAATCGGGGAGTTGCCATAAAGTCGAGAGGCTGGAATCTGGAAACTGGAAGCTGGAAGTTCTAGCCTCAAGCCTCCAGGTTCCAGCTTCGAGGTCGGCTGCCGCGCTCGGCTTCCTTCCCTCTGCCCGTCACTTTTTGCCGATTTCTTTCCATCGTTGCTCGAGAGAGGCTTTAGTGAAAAGGTCGTCGGTGAGGCCGGTGTTGTACTTGCAGGCAGGGCCATCCGAAGAGGTATAGCGAGCTTCGTACCGCTTGATCCCATTCCGCGTGCGGGAGACGAAGTAAGGCGTCTGGATGCCATCCACCTTTTGATAGTTGCCCAGGGTGAGCACGAGCTCGATTCGCTCCCGCGTTTCTTCATCCCGGTCGGAATAAGCGACACGCACCGGCAAATGGGTGGCTTGCTCGGCGGTAAGGCGCAGCGCAAAACGGGTCGGAGTCGTGATCTCGACCGTCTCACAGAGCTTGTTATCCACCAGGTCGGTGCCCTCGTAGCGCAACCGCAGGCCTTCTTGACCGAGGCCGGCCCGGAGAATCGTGTTGAAGTCCTTGGCGAGCTCTTCATGGAAGCGCTTGACGCGCTCGGCAGACATTTCGGTGACGCCGCCGCGATCGAGTTCCCAGCCCTGCTGGCCGTTATTCATCTGGATGAGATTGCGCTTTTTCCCGAACTCGGTGCGCTCTTTATCCGGCTGTTTGACGTAGTCCACGAACTTGACAAACCCGGTCACCTCGCCCGAACGGCCAAACTGGGAGAAGGTGCCGGTGCAGGTCTGGTCCCGCCAGGTCTGATAAACCTTCCCGCCCAACGCTTCGATGATCTGCTCGACCACCTTCCTGGCCTTTAGCTCATTCTGGCTGGCCACGCCGGAGGTGGACTGGGCGGAGAGTGGCGCGACGAAAGAAAGCATCAGCGCGCAAACCCACACCGCGCGCTTCATCGCCTCCACCTCCATAATCAGAAAACAGAAATTAGAAAAGAGAAAATAGAAACAAGCATGCGCCCACGCACTACTTGCTGCCTTTTGTTTTCTCTTTTCTATTTTCTAGTTTCCATAACCCTGGATCGCCCGCGACCGCGATTATAACAGAGGCCGGGACAAACCCTGGAAAAGCCCATCAACCGGCCAGGACCGCTCCCCCGTTGACGTTGAGGACCTCTCCGGTAACAAAAGAGGCCAGATCCGAAGCCAGAAACGCGATGGCCCCGGCGATTTCTTCCGGCTTGGCGATGCGTCCCAGCGGGATGGTGGCCAGCACCTTGCGGCGCTCGGATGCCTTCTCCAGGGCCGGTCTCGCCATGTCGGTATCGACCCAACCCGGGGCGACGCAGTTGACTAAAATATTATGCGGGGCGAGCTCGGTCGAAAGCCCTCTCACCAGGCTGATGATGGCCCCCTTGGAAGCGCCGTAGTGGCTGTGAAGCGCCTCGCCGCGCTGCCCGGCGGTGGAACTGATGGCGATAATGCGGCCGCTTCTTTGCTCGATCATGGGCGGCACAGCGTAATGGATGACGCTATAGACGCCTTTCACGTTGATGCGCAGCATCTCATCCCACTGCTTCTCCGTCATCTGCTCGATCGGCAAATCTTCCGCGTTCCAGATGCCGGCGTTGGCCACCAGGATATCAACGCGGCCAAAGCGTTTGACCGCCGATTCGACAAGGGATTTGGCGTCGCGCATCCGGCTCACTTCCGCCTTGACGCCGGCGACCTGCGTGCCGTGCTTCTGGGCCGCCCGCTCCACCTCCCGAGCTGCCTCGCGGCTGCGATAGTAGTTGAAAACGACGTCGGCGCCGGCCTCGGCAAACATCTTCACCGTGGCCGCGCCGATACCCCGCGAACCGCCGGTAATGACTGCTGACTTTCCTTGAAGAGAAATCATTCAGCCCCCGAAAAGAACGAAACTCGAAAATCGAAACTCGGACGAAAACAGAAAAGTGAAAAGAGAAAATAGAAACCGACCGCCTAAGACCTACCACCTATCACCTGCCACCTGCGCCCTAGCCCCTGACCCCCGCAAACGCGGCGCGCGCAGCGGCGATCAGGTCGCGGAACAACGCCTCGGACAACCCATCGTCTTTCATGCGTTCCGGGTGCCATTGCACGCCCATGACCCACTGGTCTTTTCCTGTGAATTCCACCGCTTCCACTACGCCATCCGGCGCACGCGCCACGACGCGCAAGTCGCTTCCCGGCCGGTGCACCGACTGATGGTGCGAACTGTTTACGCGCGCTTCGGTTCCGCCGGCGAGCAGAACCAACCGCGTCCCGGCTTCGATGCCGACGGGATGAAACGGTTCCGGCGCGCCGGATGCGCGGCCACGCCAGTCGTGCGTGATCTCCGAGGCGAGCTCGCTCGGGATGTCTTGCACGAGGCTCCCGCCGAGATAGACGTTCAGAAGCTGTACGCCGTAGCAGATCGCCAGCACGGGCTTGTTCGCGGCAAAGGCGGCGTCGAGCAGCGTGAAATCGGTCTGCTCGCGCTGCGGGTCGGGATCGCCTGAGCGCGGGTGGCGCGGAGCGCCGTAGCGCTTGGGATCAACGTCAGCAGGGCTGCCGGGCAGCACGATACCATCGAGCGTGCGAGCCAGCTCCCCCAGGCGCGGTCTTGAAAGTACGAGCGAGATTTCGACAGGTTCTCCGCCCGCCTCTCTTAGCGCGCGTAGGTAATTATCGTAGGCGTCGCGCCTGTTCTCCGCCTCTTCCTTTACGCTGCGATACGGCACGCCAATACGCGGTATTTGCTGTGCTTTCCCAGACATCGAGTTTGCCATCCTAACATCGCCTTCAAGGTGCGGCAACCCGCGTGCCATCGAGTGCGGGAGCTTTCTCCCGCTTTTTCTTGATGTGGCAGCTCGCCGCCGCTCTCCAAACCGGATGCGGCGTTGGCAAATTCAGGAGGAGGGTTCGTCGAAGGCACACGCAATGGCGCCTCCAACTTGGCTGATTCAGTGGCTCGAGCGGCCTCGCCGCGCAGCCAGGGTCGCGGCTATCACCTCGCGCACTTGCTGTGCCAGTCGTTCACTATCCTTCGTCCTCATGCCCTCAGTGGGGATGGGCGGGTGGATGATCATCTCGACGCGAGCCGGATGGATATGCCAGGAGTGGGGTGCGAGCGCTGCCCGCGTGCCGACGATGGCCACCGGCACCGCCGGCACCCCGGCACGGATGGCCAGGAGAAACGTACCGGCTCGGAACTCTTGGAGCGGCCCCGGGATGCTCCGGCCGCCCTCAGGGAAGACCACCACTGGCGTTCCGGCACGGATATGCTCCGCCGCCTCGAGCAAACTGCGGGCGGCGCGGCGGACATTGTCACGCGCAATCGGCATATGCCCGGCGCGCTTCAGGTGCCAACCGAGAAAGGGTATACGGAAGAGCGATGCCTTGGCCATGATGCGGAATTTAACCGGTAGATACCCGAACAGCAGCGTGGTATCGAGGTAGCTCTGATGGTTGGCGCAATAGACGTAAGTTGCCTGCGTGTCCACGTGCTCGAGCCCGCTCACCCGAACCCGCACCAGGCTGGTCGTCATGATGAGCCGCGCCCAGAGGCGGGCGCAGGCATGCTGCAAGTTTCCCCGGCGGTCAAACGGCGACACCAGGAGCGAGATCGTCCCCATCACGATCGTATAGAGGTAGATGAGGGGGATGGTGACGACGAGCGAGCGGAGGTAGCTCAACCCGTCCAGAAATTTCTTCATGTGTTCCCGGTTCTCCGCCGCGCCCCACCGCGGCGGGCTTCCGTCTGGGCGAGCCCGCCAGCCTCCATCCAGTGGCGGCGGATGTCCCCGACAAGATACAACGAACCGGTAACAAAAACGACATCCTCCGGAGACGCCAGCGCCCGGGCGCGGTCGAGCGCCTTGAGCGGCTGAGGCTCGACAAAGACGCGGCCATTGAAATGGCGGGCCATGGCAGCCAGCGCCTCAGCGCTGGCGGCGCGGGGCTGGCTGGGCGCAGTCAGCGTAACCGTCGCGGCGAGCGGCAAAAGGAGTTCCATGATCTCCTCCACCGCCTTGTCCTGCATGGCGCCATAGACGAGATGAATCTTTTTTCGGCCCAGTTGCTCGCGCCAGAACGCCGCCACCTCACGCGCCCCGGCGGGATTGTGCGCCCCGTCCAAATAGACCGGCGGCCGAGCCTGCCCTGAGTCCGCCGCGGCGGACGAATCGGCCTTCTCGCCCTCGCCCGACTCGGGCTCGCCGGCTCGAGGCCACTCCAGGCGCTCCAACCGCCCGGGCCAGCGAACGCAAGCCAGCCCCTGAGCGATGTGTGCATCCGTGACGGGCACGCCTTGTTGGGCAAGTAGCCGCGCCGCCGCTGCCGCCAGAAGCGCATTCTGAACCTGGAAGCGGCCGGCAAGACCAAGCGACCAACGTGCCGCGAAACCATCTCGCGCACGAACCTCAAAGCGATACCGCCCATGCTCCGCCGAAGCCTTGCTCACCTGGTATTCGCGCTCGACATCGATCACCGGGGCGCCCACACGAGCGGCCCGCGCCTCGATCACCCGGGTCGCTTCCTCGCGGCCGGTCGCGCAAACCACCGGCACGCCCGCCTTCACAATGCCCGCTTTCTCACCGGCAATCTGCTCAATCGAGTGGCCCAGATAGGCTTCGTGGTCAAAATCAATTTGAGTGATGACGCAGACGACAGGGGAAACAATGTTCGTCGCATCCAGCCGCCCGCCCATGCCGACCTCGAAGACGGCGAAGCCCACGCGCTCGCGGGCGAAAACGTCAAAGGCCATCGCGGTGAGGAATTCGAAGTAGGTGGGATGTGCCCTGAGCGCGCCGGTGGCCATGAGCCGCTCGATTGTTTCGCGGACGCGTTCGAAAGCCAGAGCAAACTCCTCATCCGGAATTTCCTCACCCGCTACACGGATCCGCTCATTGATGCGAACGAGATGGGGCGAAGTGTAAAGCCCGACGCGCAAACCCACCTGGCGCAGGATGGAATCGAGCATGGCCGCCACCGAACCTTTGCCGTTCGTCCCGGCGATGTGGGCCGAGGGATAAGCCCGATGCGGCCGGCCGAGCGCTTCGGCGAGCGCCGCAATATTCTCGAGGTCGAACTTGACCCCGCGCATTTCGCGGCCAAGCGAGAGCAGATAGCGGACAGCGTCCTCGTAGTTCATGCCGACATTTCAGGAGATCCACCGGGACCCGGGACTCGCGAAAACACGATGCGGTGATCTATTCCAAAAAGAAATTGAGCGCGTTCGCGATGTAGCCCTTCAGATCCTTGCGGTGGACGATGGCGTCGAGAAAGCCGTGCTGGAGCAGGAACTCGGCGCGCTGGAAGCCTTCCGGCAATTTCTGGCGGATGGTCTGCTCGATGACGCGCGGCCCGGCAAAGCCGATCAGCGCGCCCGGCTCGGCGATGTTCAGATCGCCCAGCATGGCATAGCTGGCGGTGACGCCGCCGGTGGTAGGGTCGGCAAGCACGGAGATATAAGGGACGCGCGCCTGGTCGAGCCGCGCCAGGGCGGCGCTGATCTTGAGCATTTGCATCAGGCTGACCGCGCCCTCCATCATCCGCGCCCCGCCGGAACACGAGACGATCACGAGCGGCAGCTTTTGATCCGTTGAACGCTCGATGGCTCTGGTGATCTTTTCGCCGACCACGCAGCCCATCGAGCCGCCAATAAACTGGTATTCCATCGAACAGAGCACAATGGGCCGTCCGGCCAATTTCCCTTCGGCGATGATCACGGCATCCTTGAGTCCAGTCTGTTTCTCCGCCGTAGCCAGCCGCTCAACATACCGGCGGGTATCCACAAATTGGAGCGGGTCGGTCGAGACCAGCCCGCGGTCGTGCTCCGTCCATTGGCCGTCATCGAGGAGCACTTCCAGCCGTCGCGTGGCATTGATCCGGAAATGATAGTGGCACTTCGGGCAGACGTTCAGGTTGGCTTCGAGATCCTTTTTCCAGACAATCTGCTTGCAGCCGTCGCACTTCTGCCACATTCCCTCGGTGCGAATCCGGCGGTCTTCGGCCGCCGCCGGCTGCTCGAGGCCCTTTTTCTCTCGCTTGAACCAAGCCATGGTTCGTGATCGGTGATCCGCGACCCGTGCGCTCCCATGTTCCGTTTGGTTTTTGCGGGACACGGGCCACGGTTCGCGGGCCACGAATCTCAGTAGTCTATGCCGCGCTGCGCCTCGATGCCTTTCTGGTACGGGTGCTTTACCTCGCGCATCTCGGTGACCAGATCGGCCATCTCGACGATTTTGGGATGCGCGTTCCGGCCGGTCAGAATCACGTGCACCATCTCCGGCTTCTGCCGGAGCGCTTCCACCACGCGGTCAGGATCCAGCATCTTGTAGCTGATCGCGTAGTTGATCTCGTCCAGAATCACCAAATCATACTCCGAAGAACGCATTTTCTCGCTCGAAAACTCCCACGCCTGTTCCACCAGCCGCACATCTTCCGGGTCAGGCTTCCCCGCGCCGACCTTGACGAATCCCCGGCCCATCGGCAGAAGCTTGATCTTGTCCTCGCCCAGCATCTTCGCGGAATCCAGCTCGCCATAATGCCACGAGCCTTTGATGAACTGCACCATGAGCACTTTCAGACCCTGTCCCACGGCGCGAAAGGCCGCGCCGAGCGAGGCAGTCGTCTTGCCTTTCCCCGGGCCGGTATAAACGATGATCAATCCTTTTTTCTTTTCATCCATCTAACATTCCCAGTATCCCCCAGGCAGGTGCCTGGGGCTCGGCGGGTAATGGGCGCGTCTCACTTGGCATAGGGATGCCCGCGCAAGCTCGTGACGGCGCGGTAGATCTGTTCGAGCAGCACGACCCGCGCCAGCTCATGGGCCATCGTCATGCGGGAAAGGGAAATCTTGCTGTCGCTCTGCCGGCGCCACGATTCCGGAAAGCCGGCGGCATCGCCGCACGCGAAGACAATTTCCTGGGTGCCACGCTCGCGCAGTCCCTTGAGCCATCGGGCAAACTCCTGGCTGTCCCATTCGCGGCCGGCGGCATCGAGCAGGACGATGTGGCTCCGAGACTCTTTCGTGATGCCGTTCCGGGCGGCCACGGCTGGCCGGACCTCGGTCACCTCAATCGGACAGAGGGGCAGAATCCGACGAACATAAAAATCCAACAGCGCGCGCAGTTCCGGCGCCCGCGTCTTCCCCAGCATGAGCAGCCGAATCTTCATCCCGGACCTACTCCGCGATCTCGGTGCGCTTGGAGGCACGCCAGAGCCGCTCAAGGTCGTAGAAGAGCCGGGCGCGCTCGGTGAAGATGTGCACGATGAAGTCGCGATAGTCCATCAAAACCCACTCGGCCAGCGCCCGGCCCTCAATTTGCGCCGGATTCCATCCCCCCTGGCCAAGTCGCTGCTCCACGGCATCGCTGATGGCCTGCACCTGGCGGTTGCTGGTGCCGCTGCAGATCAAGAAATAATCGGTGAAGGAAGCAACTCCGTGGAGATCGAGCACGGTCACCTTTTCCGCTTTTTTCTCCTGGGCCGCGGCAATGGCCCAGCCGAGCACTGGCGGAAGAGTATCACGGGCTCGATTCACTATCGGTATAACTTCCGCTGACGAATATACTCCTCAACCACTCGCGGCACCATCCCGCGCAAAGAAAGGCCCCGGGCAGCGCGCTGGCGAATGGTGGTCGAAGAGACCGGCACCTCGACGCCCCGCAGCAGATAGATCGCTGTCCGCCGGAGAGCGATCCAGCCGCGCGCTCGACCCGATCCTGTCCGGGCCGCGCCCCCGGAGCCGCTCCGCCGGCCGAGTAACCCTCGGGGAACCACCCGCCGCAGCCGCTTGAGGCTGTACCCGGGACGGTTGACCACAATGAAATCGCACGCCTCGAGTAATTTCTCCCAATCCTTCCACGTCGGAAGCTCCTCAAACGAATCGGCGCCCAAAAGGAAATACAATTTCACCCGCTGGCCAAACCGGTGGCGAGCCCGCTCGACCGTCTCGAGCGTATAGTAAGGCCGCCGCCGCTTGATATCGGCCTCCAGCCGCGAAGCCATCAGGGTGGGGTAGCCGGCACAGGCGAGCACGACCATGGCATAACGATCGGCCAAGGGCGCCATCTCCCGCGCCGCCTTGTGGGGCGGCCGGGCCGAGGGCACAAAATGAACCTCACTCAGGCCAAACTCGCGGCATGCTGCCCGCGCGGCCGCCAGGTGCCCGCTGTGGATCGGATCAAACGTGCCGCCAAACAGTCCAATCGCTCGCTCGCTCATAGGGACTGACGGGCTTAAGTCCGGCGCTCCCTAAGCCGGAGGTTGCTCCACCGGCTCGGCCGCCCGCGATTCGCGCTTGATGCGCTCGACGGTTTGCGCCATCGCCCGGCGCAACCCATCCACTCCTTCACCCGTCTGAGAAGAGATGGCGAAGAAAACGTGACTCTGCTCCTCGCAGAAAGCTCTTAGCTTTTCAAGGCGCGAGCGGTCGCTCATCGCGTCCACCCGCGAACCCACCACAATCTGTTCCCGCCGCGCCAGTTCCGGGCTGAAAGAAGCCAGCTCGCCCATCACCACGCTGAAATCGGCCACCGGGTCGCGACTCGAGAGATCGGCAAGGTCCACGAGATGCGCCAGGAGCCGGGTGCGCTCGATATGACGCAAAAAGCGTGTGCCCAGCCCGTGGCCGAGGTGCGCGCCCTCGATCAATCCGGGGATGTCCGCGATCACAAAGCTCGGAAAAGGATTCCCGTTCACCACTCCGAGGCACGGCTCGAGCGTCGTGAAGGGATAATCGGCAATTTTCGGCCGCGCCGCCGAAAGGCGCGAAATCAAGGTGGATTTGCCGACATTCGGAAAGCCGACCAGGCCGACGTCAGCCATCAGTTTCAGTTCGAGGCGCAACCGGCGCTCCTCGCCCGGATGCCCATCCTCATGCTCTCTCGGTGCCCGATGCGTCGAAGAGGCAAAACGGGCGTTACCGCGCCCCCCCCGGCCGCCATGTACAAGGATAAACGAATGTGCAGCCGCAGCGAAGTCAAACAAGAGTTCGCTCGACTCGTCATCGAAAACGAGAGTGCCCACCGGCACCAGCAATTCGAGGTCGGCGCCGTTGGCGCCGTGCCGGTTCGAGCCTTCCCCATGCCTCCCCCGCTGGGCGCGAAACTCGCGGTTGAAACGATAGCGCAACAGCGTGCTCTCGTGCTCCGAACTCACCATGACGATGCTGCCGCCGTTGCCTCCATCTCCGCCCGAAGGCCCGCCGCGCGGGACGAACTTCTCCCGCCGGAAGGCAAGGCAGCCGTTGCCGCCATCGCCCGCCTTTACGTAGATTTTGGCTTCATCAACGAACACTGGCGCTTGTCTCGAAAAGAAGCATACGACAGGGCTGGCTGGAAATACAAAGGCGTCCCGATAGGTTTCGGGACGCCGGGAAGTTGGTGCAAAGCCTAATCAGCGCTGACGGTAGCCGGCTCTTGCGGCTGGCGGGCCTCGGCGGGCTTTGAAACCTCTTCCGCCGTCACGCTGATGTAGCGCCCGCTGCCGCCTTTGTCCTCAAAGCGCACAATGCCGGAAATTTTGGCAAACAGGGTGTCGTCCTTGCCCCGGCCGACGTTTCGCCCCGGGAAAAAGCGCGTGCCCCGCTGGCGCACCAGGATGGACCCGCCGGTGACAAACTGGCCGGCAAAACGCTTTACGCCGAGCCGCTGCCCGGGTGAATTTCGCCCGTTAACTGAACTGCCGCCGCCTTTTTTGTGAGCCATTTGAACCTCTAGACCTTGATCTCGCTGACCTGGACCGCGGTGTAATTCTGCCGATGCCCGCGCTGGATCTTGTACTGGTTGGTCCTCTTGTATTTGAGGACCACGATCTTTTTGTGCCGCCCTTGCTCGACAATCGTGCCGGTCACTTTCGCCTTGGCAGCCGCCGCCTTGCCGAGCAGTCTGTCGTCCTGCCGCACGGCCAGTACGTCGTCGAAGGTGACCTTCGCGCCGACATCGCCCGGGAGCGTCTCGACCTTGACGATCTCCCCCGGCGCTACCCGGTATTGCTTTCCACCAGTCCGAATGACGGCGTACATCGAGCCTCCTCTGCGATTGACAAACCATTTATTATAGAGGCTACGTCACTAACCCGTCAACGGCGGCGGGTGGCAAAAATCCCGATGACACGCATGCAACCTCTATGAAATCCGGACACATATCCTCATGTTTTTTCCTAGCACTGGTAGTGCTCGGTCTGGCTGTTCTTTCCGCCGCTGAGGAAAAGCCTAGAGAGCAACGTGCCAAGCTTCTCGCCCGCGCCGCTGAAATCTCGGACATTCGATCGCAAAGTGCACCACCTTTTCACTTGCGTGCTCGTTTTCGAGTCTTGGGGCCAGGCGACAAACCAGTTGATGGAACATACTTTCTCACCTGGAATTCGCCGACTCGTTGGCGAGAGGAAATCGCCCTACCGGGTTACAACCGGCTACGCGTCGGAGGAGAAGGCAAATTCTGGCAAAAACGTAGCGTAAGTTATGAGCCGGTGCGAATCCACCAATTAACCCGAATGCTCGACTTTGTGTCACGGCTCCACATCGGCCCGGAGGACATTCTGGGAAAAGCTCGGCAACGCAGGTGGAACGGAGGCCAGATGACCTGCATTGAAGTGAAGCCAAAGGCTTCGGCTGAACGGCAACTTTGCCTCGACGCCGCCACAGGCGCCTTAGTTCGCGAAGAGCACCCGCGTGGACAGATGGACGGGCAGAGTGAAATCAGAGCGCGAGAATACTCACAATTCCTGCCCTGGGCGGGCAAAACTTTCCCTCGAACGATGCGGGCCAGGGGAGCAAACAAAATCCTTGTGGAAGTCCGGGTGGACGAGATTGCTCCCGCCCCGAATCCTGATCCCTCGACTTTCGCCCCGCTAGCCGGCGCAGAGGAGTGGCCACGGTGCGAAAACCCCGAGCCCGCAGTTGTCGAGAAGCAGACGCTCCCTGGTTACCCGGAAAATGCCAAGCGGAACCGAATGATGGGAACAGTTTCGGTCTATGCCGTGATCGGCACCGATGGAGCATTGTCCCACTTGACCGTGGTCCGTTCAGCGGGGCCCGACTTCGACCGTGCCACACTCGAGGCCGTTCGGGGCTGGCGGTACCGACCGATGACTTGCAATGCCCAGCCACTGCCAACTGAGACAATTATCGACGTAGCGTACTCACTGGCATGGTAGCCCTCATGCCCGGGGATGGGTCTTGTCATAAACCTGCATCAATTGTTCGATGGAAACCTGGGTGTATTTCTGCGTTGTGGAAAGCGAACGATGGCCGAGGAGCTCCTGGATGGCGCGTAGGTCGGCCCCATCCGCCAGGAGATGAGTCGCAAAAGCGTGGCGCAGCGCGTGCGGATGTAAGTCCCAGGTCACGTTGGCCAGGAGCGAGTACTTCTTGACGAGCCGGCCTACGGAGCGCGCCGTCAGGCGGTGGCCGGCGTAATTCAAAAAAACAGCTTCCGCGTTCACCGAATGCAAAGGCCTCTCGCGGCGGACGCTCGGGGTAAACCGCTCGCCCCGACCCAATCGGGGCTGCCGGCTTCCCGGCGGGAGGCCGGCAGCGCCGGGGTGTTGGCATTCGGCAAGGAGTTTTTGGCGCACGGGCCAGTAGGCTTCGAGCGCTGCCTTGGCCTTGGACCCGTAAGGCACCAGCCGCTCCTTGCGGCCTTTCCCGCGCACTCGCAGCATCTGCTCGCGCTCGTCAATGTCCTTGAGGTCGAGCCCGACGAGCTCGCTCACTCGCAGCCCTGAGGCATAAAGCAACTCCAGGATGGCGCGGTCACGCTTGAGGAGAGGCACGTCTGGAGTCGCTGTCGCTCGCCGCGATCGGGTCGGGGCCGATGCACCGCCAAGTTGGGCAGCCGCGGGTACTTGCTCTGATCCTATCGGGGCTTGCCCGATGCTATCGAGAAAGCGATTGATCTCTTCCGCCGTGCGCACGGTCGGAATGTGCTTGGGCAACCTGGGCGAGCGGATCAGGCGCGCCGGACTTTCTTTGAGCACTCCTTCGCGGACGCAATGTTCGAAAAGCGAACGGAGCGCCGACAGCTTCCTGGTGATCGAGGTTTTCTGAAGGTGCTGGTCGTAAAGATGGCCCAGGTATTCGCGGATGAGGTGGTGGTCGAACTGCTCGAGAGCCGGTACGCTTGCCCCGAATCGATCGGGGCGGGCGGCCCGAGACCGACCCTTCCCAGCCTCACCCGGCACCTTCAGGTAGCCTAGAAACTGCTCCAAATCGCTCTCATAATTCCGCAGCGTATGCGGCGAGGCATTCTTCTTGCGAAGGTAGTCGAGAAATCTGGCAATGGCGCTAGCTAGTTCCATTCGTCAGGTCCGTTTCGTCATGTCCTCCCGCGGCGAACCCTCGCGGTGAACCGCAGCCGACCCGGGGACAAGTTGGCTATCTCGTCGGGGCGTCCCGACTGGCTCGAGCCCGATTTGCTCGAGCCATGGCGCGAATGCCGCCAGGGCGCGTTCGCACTGGCGGTGGTGGCGCCGCTTGCGGTCGCCCCCCGGCCCGCCGTCGAGCGGTGGCAGCAGATCAAAAGCAATGTTCGCCGGCTGATAATGAGCCGGGTCAGAATGAGAAATGTAGTGCACCAGCGAGCCCATGGCGGTTTCCCGCGGCGGAGGGATCAACGGCAACCCCCGCGCCAGCCTTGAACCAGTACGGTTCAGGGCCAGCCGTGCAGCGTGCACGCCCGCCATCCACCCGGTGGCAAAAGCTTCCACGTAGCCCTCGGTGCCGCAAAGCTGTCCCGCCAAAAAGATATTCGGCCGGGGGCGCAACTGGAGCGTTTCCGCGAGCAAGGCCGGAGCGTTGACGTAAGTATTGCGGTGGATCTGGCCAAAGCGCAAGAACTCGGCCTGTTCGAGCCCGGGAATCATACGCAAGATGCGCTTCTGCTCGCTGAACTTCAGATGGTTCTGGAATCCGACCACGTTATAGCTATCGGCGCGAAGATTTTCCTGACGCAGTTGCACGACCGCGCAGGCCCGTCGCCCTGACCGCGGGTCAGCCAGCCCGACCGGTTTCATGGGACCAAAGCGCAACGTCTCCCGGCCCCTCCGGGCCAGTTCCTCAAGCGGCAGGCACGCTTCAAAGTAAGCGGCGTCTTCAAACGCGTGGCGCTCGACTTCCTCCGCGGCCAGGATCGCATCGAGGAAACGGTCATATTCTTCGCGGGTCATCGGGCAGTTGAGATAATCGCCGTCGGCGTCCGTCGTGGCCGGGCCGCTTTTTCCATAGCGCGAGCCGCGGAACACCTTGGACATATCAATTGTGCTCGCGTCCACGATGGGGCTGATGGCGTCGTAGAAATAGAGATGGTTGGTGCCGGCGAGGCGAGCGAGATCGCTGGCCAGCGCTTCCGAGGTGAGCGGCCCGGTCGAAAGAATCACGATGCCTTCCTCGGGGATGCGCTCGAGTGGTTCGCGCCGAAGCTCAATACGCGGGTTTTCTTCAATCGCCCTCGTCACGCGGGCGGCAAAGATTTCTCGATCCACCGCCAGGGCGGCGCCCGCCGGAACGGCCGAGCCATCGGCGATTTGCATCAAAAGCGAGCCCGCCCGCCGCAACTCTTCCTTGAGCAGCCAGGAAGCGCTGCCCGGCTCATTGGATTTCAAAGAGTTCGAGCAGACGAGTTCAGCGAGATGCTGGCTGCGATGCGCCGGCGTGGTTCGCCCCGGACGCATTTCATAGAGCGTGACCTCTCGGCCCGCCCGAGCCAACTGCCAGGCGGCTTCACTCCCGGCCAGGCCGCCACCTACAACCGTGATCCGCGAACCATCCCTCATGGGTCTGTCCGATCTCTCGCCCTGAACCGGATGGTTCAGGGCTTACCCGTGATAGCATTATAGGCCAATTCACGGAATTATCAGACGCGTTCCGGAAGGAGGCTCACGATGATTCCGGCTACGACGCGGGTCTTTTTCCCTTACTGGTTGCTCGGGCTGGCGCAAGCCGCTCATAGCATGGAGGAGACGCGCAACCGGCTCTATGACGTCGGCTTCTGGACGGTCACCGGAATTTTTCACCAATACGCAGCATGGTTTCCGCAGTTCAGTATGGACGTGGATACCTTCGTCACACTGAACATGTTCTTCATCGCGCTGATTCTTGGGACCAGCCCGCTGGTTTGGGCGGGAGCGCGATGGGCGCTATGGTTTGCCGGATTGCTGGGGGTCATTGAGACGCTGAACGGGATCGCTCACCTTTCGGCAGCCGTCTATTTCGGCGGCTACTGGCCGGGCGCGTTCACCGCGCCGTTTTTGTTGTGTCTTGGCATTTGGCTTCTGGCGCGACTGCGGCGGGAAGGCGTCCTGCGGTAGAAACGCGAAGAGATGCCGAGTCTGCTTGGAAGCTGTTTCACACCCGGTTGGTGGTAGGAAGCAGAGGAGGCAGAGGAGAAAGCAGTCCTAAAGTTTGGCGGGCGTGGGAACGGCAGCCTCGGTAGCAGGCGGCGGTGCGATCAGGATGCGGTAAGTACATTCCTTCTTGGCGCAAAAGTGGGCAATTTCCCCTTTGACCTTCCGTTCCAGCAGAAACGGAGCTTTGCAGTCCGGACAGCTCTCCGGGATCGGCCGGTCCCCAACCGTGTAGTCGCAATCCGGATACCGATCGCAGCCGTAGAAAATGCGCCGGCGGCCTTTACGGGCGCGTTTTTCGCAGAGCTGCCCCTGGCCGCACTTGGGGCAGGCAATGCCGAGCGATTTTGGCTTGGTGAATTTGCATTTCGGATAATTCGCGCAGGCGATGAACTCGCCATAACGGCCGTATTTCATCACCAGTTGCCCGCCATCGCTGGGGCACTTCTCATCCAGGAAGACCGACTCGCGTCTCGCGCCCTTTCCGCGCTGGAGCCGCCGGGTGGTTTTGCACTCGGGATAGCCGGTGCAAGCCAGGAAGGCGCCAAAGCGGCCGCGCTTGATGGTCATGGGCCGGCCGCAGTTCTCGCAGTATTCCTCGCCGACCTCGCTTTCCAGTTCCTCTTCGGCCAGGTCGGAACCGAGGTCGCGGGTATGGGTGCACTCCGGGTAGCCCGAGCAGGCGAGGAAGAAACCATGCCGGCCCAAGCGCTCGAGCATGGGCTTCCCGCATTTTTCGCATTTATGGTCGGTCGGGATGCCGGCCTTGTAGTTCGCCATTTCATCGCCGGCGCGCTCCAGGTCTTTTTCAAAGCGCTCGTAGAATTCCCCGATCACCTCCCGCCAGCGCACCTTGCCCTCTTCGATCTCGTCGAGTTCCGCTTCCATGCGGGCGGTGTAGCCCACGTCAAAAATGTCCTCGAAGCTTTTCACCAGCAGGTCATTGACGATTTCACCGAGCTGAGTGGGGGCAAAGCGCCCCTCGTCCTTCCTGACGTACTCGCGCTCCTGGATGGTGGAAAGGATCATGGCGTAGGTGGAAGGCCGGCCGATACCCTTTTCCTCGAGCTCCTTGACGAGCGTGCCCTCGGAATAGCGCGGCGGCGGCTCGGTAAAGTGCTGCTCGGGCTTGAGCTGCTCGACCCGAAGCCGCTCCCCTTCGCTCACCACCGGCAACCGGTGCTTCATTTCCTCTTCGTCTTCGTCAATCTCCTTCTCGTCGTGACCCTCCTGATAGACCGCCAGGAAGCCGGGGAACTTGAGCACCGAGCCGGTCGCGCGGAAGAGATATTCGCCGGCGGTAACGTCCACCGAAGTCTGGTCGTAGAGAGCCGGCACCATCTGCGAGGCCACAAAGCGCTGCCAGATCAGCCGGTAGAGCAGGTACTCATCGCGTTCGAGGAAGGCCTTGACCGACTCCGGTGCGCGCTCGACGCCGCTCGGCCGAATCGCCTCATGCGCATCCTGAAGAGCCTTCTTGCTTTTGAAGACGTTCGGCTTCTCCGGCACAAAACCGCTGCCAAACTGGGAGGCGATGAATTCGCGGACGCTCGCCAGGGCCTCTTCGGACACGCGGGTTGAATCGGTGCGCATGTAGGTAATCAACCCGACCGAGCCCTCTTCGCCCATTTCGCGCCCTTCGTAGAGCCGCTGCGCCAGCGCCATGGTGCGCTTGGCGGTGAAGCGCAACTTGTTCCAGGCTTCCTGCTGGAGTTTGCTCGTCGTGAACGGTGGGGGAGCATAGCGGCGCTTTTCGCGGCGGGTGACCGAAGTGACGGCAAAGACGGCCTCCTCCAGCGCCGCCACAATCCGGCCGGCTTCTTCGCCGTTCGGGATCTCCAGGTCCTCACCGCGGAACTTGATCAGCTTGGCTTCAAAGATAGGCGGCTTACCGGCCTCAAGGAGGGCGTGGATGGTCCAGTATTCCTTCGGGACAAAGGCGCGGATGGCGCGCTCGCGCTCGACAACGAGCCGCAGGGCCACCGTTTGCACGCGTCCGGCGGAAAGCCCGCGGCGCACCTTGTCCCAGAGGAGCGGGCTGATCTGATACCCGACCAGGCGGTCCAACACCCGCCGCGCCTGCTGCGCTTCCACGAGGTTGTTGTTGATCTTCCCCGGCTTCTCAAAAGCCGCCAGAATCGCCCGCTGCGTAATCTCATTGAACAGCACCCGATGAACAGCCCGGCCGCTTCGTGTCCGCCCGTCGGAGAGAACCTCGGCTAGGTGGGCGCAAATCGCCTCGCCCTCGCGGTCAGGGTCAGCCGCCAGGTAGATGGCCGGGGCATGTTCCGCGGCCCGCCTCAGCTCAGTGATGACTTTTGTTTTTCCGGGAATGATCTGGTAAGTGGTGCGGAAATTCTTCTCGATGTCCACGCCGAGCTTGCCTTTGGGCAGATCCTTGACGTGGCCGAGCGAAGCCTTTACCACATAGCCGCGGCCCAAATACTTGTTGATGGTCTTCGCTTTGGCCGGTGACTCAACCACCACCAGGGATCGCCCCGCCCTGGCCACCGTTTTGGTAACTTCCTTTTTGGTTGCCCGTTTCGCCATGCTGCACTCGCCCGCCAGTACGAAGGCGGGCTAGCCGTGAAACACCCGGACAAAATACTTTCCCGGCATCTGCCGGATCAGTCCCTTCATTTCAAGCTCCAACAGCGTCGCCAGCACTTCCGAGGAATTCAAACCGGAAGCTTCCAGCAACTCGTCCACGTGCCTCGACTCGTCCGTTGAAAGGAGACCATACAGCGTTTTCTCCGCCATTGTCAAAGATTGCGCCCAGAGGGATGCCGATTCCGACACAGGAGTTGTTTCCACCGGCACCAGTTCGGCGCGGATTTCCGTCGGCAGCTCGTCCACGACGTCTTCCCACGTCGTCACCAGCTTCGCCCCCTGCTTGATCAAATGATTGGGCCCAAAGCTCGTCTTATTGGTGATATTTCCGGGGACGCCATACACTTCGCGATTTTGATCCATCGCCAGCCGCGCCGTAATGAGCGAGCCGGAATATTGCGCCGCCTCCACCACCACCGCGCCGAGCGAAAGCCCGCTGATGATCCGATTCCTTACCGGAAAATTCTCCGGCAAAGGTCCGGTTCCGATCGGAAATTCAGTGATGATGGCGCCGCGCTTTTCAATCGTCTCAAACATTCTTCGGTTCTCGCGCGGATAGATGACGTCAATGCCGGAGCCAAGCACGGCAATGGTTCGGCCCGTCGGGCAACGGAGCGCGCCGCGATGAGCGGCCGTATCTATCCCGCGAGCCAGCCCGCTGACAATCGTCAAGCCGTGCACGGCGAGGTCGCTCGCCAGTTGCTCGGCGACGCCGTTGCCGTAAGGCGTGGGATGCCGCGTCCCGACTACGGCGATGCTGTAGGTTTCGAGCACGCTCGCATCGCCGCGCAGGTAAAGCAAAAGCGGCGGGTCATAGATTTGTTTGAGCCGGGAAGGATATTCGGCGTCCTCCCACGCCAGCAACCGGCAGCCGAGTTGCTTGGCTTTGTTCCACTCAGCTTCGGCGTCGGCCATGGACTGGCGCGAGTGGATGGCCTGCGCCACTCGGGCCGGCACCCCGCAGGCTTCGAGCTCGGTGAGCGAGGCGGTAAAGATCGCCTCCGCCGTTTTGAAGCGCTCGACAAGCTTTTGAGCGTTGCGCGCGCCCAGGCCGGGCGCGAGCGCCAGCGCCAGCCAGCCGAGGTAGCGGTCAGGCTCCATCATTCGCGGCTGAGCCTACGCGGGGATTTGCAACATTGTCAAGACCGCTGAACTCTTGAGCGCCGTCGGATGTGCTATATTCGAAGCTTCGCATCTTCCCGGGCGGCCATTCGGTGGACGGGAGCTTGCATGCGAGGAGAGCTTGGCAAATCGCCTGCGTATTTCCGCCATTTCCTACCTGAACACGGCGCCCCTCGTTTGGGG
>DATBWB010000012.1 GCA_036514995.1 Candidatus Acidiferrales bacterium | reverse complement strand
GCGAGAGAGATACGAATAGCCAAGGAACGAAAGCGGAAGCAAGCAGAGGGGTGGAACGTCTGAATTCACCGACTGGAACGATATCGCGTCGCTCAGCCCACGGGCTTCCGCGCTTGGGACGAGCGTTAAGTTCGGCGCGCCGCATCAACAACAAATAATTAAGGGCCGTTGTGTCGCCGCGCCCTTTTCGTCCACAACGGCCCCTGGAGAAGTCCTTCTGGTCCAGATCAACCAGTAATCGTAAACCAGTGCTTCCTTCTCCGCCATGAGTCGAGCACAAAGGCTGCCAAAGGTCGGTCCGGCCGAGGCTGAATTAGTCCTTGGCTTTTCAATAGATTGCAAGGATACCCGGGTGCTCCTGGTGGGCTGCCTCTTCGGAAAATTTGTCTGTTATTCTGACTGGGCACATGATTCGAAGACAAATTGTCGCTCTCAACGCAAACACTTTCTCTCGGCGCTGCCATTACCTTCTCGCGTTATAGCGACACGCCACCGGAAACACAGAAAACCTACCCTTCAGTCTTCCGAACGAAGGAAGGCTCCGACCTGCCGGATTGCGTCGTAAACCCATGGGCAGCAAGAAGAGATGTCGAAATCTTGTTCGGAGGTGAACAGGTTGCCCTAAGAACGGCTGGGCGAGAGAAAGGCCAAGCGCGGCAATCGAACTTCCCGCCTCAGGCGCGGAACTCGCTCTGATCCAGCAGGCTGACCACGAACAACAACCCTACCGCTCCGATGAGTACTCCGACGAGCACTTTTCCCTCCCCATCGCCTCACTTCTATGGATGCAGGATGGGTAGGAAAGATTCAGGCTGTCGGCCGGTCAAGCAACGCAGAAAAACCGCCGCGGTGCAGAGGAAAAAAAACACTCCGACTGGTCGCGGCTGGGACGGCACTATCCCTCGGCGCGAATAATGTCGTAGCTTTCAATCACGGCGGCGACTCCGACCCTCACCTCTTCCGTTTCCAGCCGGGGTCGCTCGATGCGAACCACTTTGCCCCTGGCACGGACCTGCACGTCGGTGGACTGGGTCACACTGGTCGGCAAGGTAAGGATAAATTCAAGATTGCTGCCCACCGCCAGGTCGGCATCCACCACGAAGAACAATCCACGGGCGCTGACATCTCGTGTCACACCTTCCCGAGGTTGCAGCGGGGCTCCCTGGCCGAGGCGGAGCCTGATCGGAAATGCCAGCTCGTAGCGCCGAGTGTTGCGCCGCTCGTTCATGCCATGCCTCCCAGAACTAGATTCGTCAGGGCCCTGGACACACACCTAATCGGCATACAGGGTTGCACTTATCTTGCCAAAGGAAGGTGGGCAAAAGCAACGGCCGAGCGGCAAGCCACTGTTTGCAACTTGATGACAGGGAAACAGAAGGGAAGAAGCAAGAGGGACGCCCGCCAAGTCTGGAAGCAGTTCCTTCCCCGATGGGTCTCGACCCACGCCCCAAGCTGACCAAAAGCTGCAAAACCTTGCCGGGGAGTCAACCTCCGCGGCAGTCCTCACCGTAATACTACTGCTCGGCTATTCGGCCAGCTTTTCGACCGAGGGGCGGGGGCCGCGCGAACGAGGCGTTCGCCCCGGGTCGAGGTTGAATTGACGGATTTTGTATAGCAAAGCTTTGTAGCTAATATAAAGAAGCCTGGCTGCTTCCTTCCGATTCCAATTGGTTTGATCCAGAGCTTGAGCGATGGCCTGCATCTCGGCCTGATCTTTCAAGCTGCGCACCAGCGACTTCAACCCTTGTGGCGGACGGACGGAGTTGGCGTCCGTGGGTGCTGGTTCGGCAGCCTCTTCCCGAGCGCGCAGCACGGTCAATTCCCGAATCATGGCCTCGCTGTCCTCGAGGATGACGTAGCGCTTGGCAAAGTTTTCCAGTTCGCGCAGGTTTCCCGGCCAGTTGTAATTGATGGTGGCTTCAATAAGTTGGCCGGAGATAGGCGGCGCATGCTTCTGGAGTTTTTTGCTGTACTTGGTAACAAAATGGGTCAGCAAGATCGGAATCTCCCGGGTGCGCTCGCGCAGCGGCGGAACATGGACAGTAAAGACGTTAAGCCGATAGTAGAGGTCTTCCCGGAAACGGCCGGAACGTATCGCTTCGTGAACATCGGTGTTCGTCGCGGCGATGACGCGAACGTCCAGAGTCACCAGCGACCGCCCCCCCAGACGGGAATACTGCTGGTCCTGCAAGACGTGCAAGAGCTTCGCCTGCAAGTGAGTGCTCATCTCGGCAATTTCATCGAGCAAGATGGTGCCGTGGTTGGCCAGTTCGAACTTGCCGGGTTTGGAGCGGGTGGCGCCCGTGAAAGCGCCCGGTTCATACCCAAACAGCTCGCTCTCCAGCAACTCCGAAGGCAGGGCCGCACAATTGACCTTGATGAAGGGTTGGTTGGCGCGCGACGAGCGCAGATGGATCATGCGGGCGATCACTTCCTTGCCCACGCCGCTTTCACCATAGAGAAAAACGGGCACGTCCACCGGAGCAATCTGGAGAACCTGCTCGCGGATTCGAATCATCTGTGCGCTGGAGGCGATGAAGGAAAGATCCTTGGTAATCTGCTCACAATATTCTTCCAGCCGTTCCTTCTCACTCTCGAGCTCGGAGCGTTTCTTGCATTTGAGGAGGGCGGCGTCCAGCTCGCTCTTCTCAAACGGTTTGGTGAGATAGTCCTGGGCTCCCAACTTGATGGCTTCGACGACGGTGGCCACCTCGCCCGAGCAGGAAAGCATCACCACCCTCAGGCTGCCGTCCACCTGCATCAAGCTGCGGAGGGTCTCCAGCCCGTCCATTTCGGGCATGAGCACGTCCAGAATGACGAGGTCAGGCCGCTGCTCTCCTTGAGCGATTTCCAACGCCTCCCGCCCGCTGGCCGCGGCAAGGACCGAATAGCCTTCCACCTCGAGCAAAGTCTGAAGATAGCGCCGAATGCTGGGTTCATCGTCCACTACCAGCACCGTTCCCTTGGTCGCCATGAATCTCTCCTTGATTCTGCTTCTCCCCCAGTGATCTACTCGGCGCGGAAAGGCAGGAGCACGGAAAACCGGCAGCCCCGCCCGGGCTCACTTTCCACCCAGATTTTGCCGCGATGGGCCTGCACCAGACGCTTGGCAATCGCCAATCCCAGTCCCATGCCCATCGCACTGGCGGTGTGAAGTTTGACGAACTCCTCAAAGATTTCTTGGTGGTATTCAGCGGCGATTCCCTGCCCGACATCGCTCACCGAGATGTGAGCCGAGTTTGTCTGCTCGGAAACTCGTTGCCGCCGTTCCTGATGCCTCGCCACTACCCCAACGCGTCGTTCCCAAAAGTACGGTTCCAGCGCGAGCACGACTTTGCCCCCGCTCGGGCCGTGGCGGAGGGCATTGTCAAGCAGGTTGCCTACCACCTGCTGCACTTTCTGCCAATCAAAGGGAAACAGAGGAAGGGCGTCCGTGCTGCGAGTTTCCAGGTGAACTTGCTGGCGGGCAAAGGCCGTCTGCCAGCGAGCCACCAGCTCGGCCATGCAATCTTCCAGGTCATTGGTCTGAAGATTAAGCGCCAGCCGGCCACTCTGTAGCGCCGAGTAGTTCAGGAACATTGAGACCAGGCGGATCAAGCGCTCGCAACTTTCCTTGGACTCAGAAAGAATCTGCGTTTGCTGCTTGGTGAGGGGACCCAACGAGCTGCTGAGCAAGAGGTCAAGATAGCCTTTGACCACCGAAAGAGGGGTCTTGAGTTCATGGGCGGCGGAGCCGAGGAAGACCGTCCGTTGGCGGTCCAGTTCCTGCAAACGCAAGTAAGCAGAGAGCAGATTCCGGTAGGCAATATCGCGTTCCTGCAACGCCTCGCGAAGCCGGGCCCGCACCACTTGCGGATCCTCCGCCTCTTCTGCCGGCCGAGACTTCTGGAAAAGCGCCAGGATGAAGCCGGCTCGCGGTGACGACCGCAACTCGACCCTGATATCGCCCGACGGCGTCCCGAATAACGGGAGTTGGCAGTGGCCGGTTGCCTGCGCTTCTGCCAGGTACTGCTGGCTGGCACGCGAGTCAAACCCGAAGCCCTCCCCGAGCAGGCACCGCCCCGTCGTTTGCTCAGCCGGCTTAGGCAGGAAATCGGCTGCTGTCTGGTCATAGGCCAGTACCTTGCCTTCCAAATCCAAGATCATTACCGGGCAATTCCAAAATTCTCCCAATACGCTTAGAAGGGCATTCGCTTCGCTGGTTTGGACGCTACTGCTCATCATCGTTGCGGCGAAAGACACTTGCCCTATCCCGCCCACAGAAGTCAGGGATGTAAGAACTGCGGAGAAACCTAGGCTGTGGCAAGCACTATAGGTATCGTTCTTCCCTTTGTCAAGAAATTCTCTGCGGCTTGAAGGCAAAAAGCTACACAGGTTCCCTTAGTACGCAGAAATCTTCAACACTATAGTACCCGGAAGTGATTTCTTGGACGGGGAGCAATTCCCCGATCTCATTGAATTGGCGTGACGTAGGCTTGACCTGCGGCAGCGGGCCCTTACTGGCCAAGTGATTGCAAACCGTTATGTGTTGGGTTGGTGGTACTAGGAGCATTAGTATCCCTTGCCCGGTTGGTTGGAGAGGGCTATGGGAGCGTTTGAGCATGAACGGCGCGCCGCCTCGCGGCTTCGCTTACAGATTCCTGTCTTTATTCGGGGTACTGATGCCTACGGACAGGAGTTCATGGAATTGCAGAAGACCTTCAACATTAGTTCCATCGGGGCACTGATTGTTTCCTCTCACCCCGTGCCCCTGGAGGCGCTTCTCTACGTGACGGTTCCCGTGCCGTCTGGGCCGCAGTGGCCGGGAAGCGAAGGGAACCCCACCCTGCGCGCCCGCGTAAAGCGCTCAGGAATGCTCGAAGGATTCCATCTCCTTGCTGTGCAATTCCTCCGATCGCTTGAGGATATGGAACTTTCAGTACGCCAGGAGATGCTTGCGCAATAGTTTGCCTCTCTTATCCCGCTCCTTTCTCACCCGCCTCTTTCGATTGACACGCCTCTTGCCCTTCTCTAGCATCCCATTGAAGTTATCTCGCTGGCCGCTTGGAATGGCTTTTGCTTGCAACGAGAGGCGGGGGTGTGTGAAGCGCCCGTCGGGATCTCCTAGCAGGGTGCACAAAAAAGCGCGCTGGCAGTCAAGAAGCTCCGGGACGGCGGTTTGAACTGGCCTCCCGCAAGGCGAGCGGGAACAAACCAATCACTGAGTTCCATCCCGATCCACCCGCCACTCGCCATCTCCGGCTGATTCAGCAGGCTGCTAGGCCATTATGCCTGAAAAGGGAACTGAATATCCTTGGAGTGAAGTTTATCCGGAAGCCCCTCTGGTCGAACTCTTGATCGAGACGCTCGCCGGGTCGGCGCCGGATGTTGCTGCTCCTTTCCTGCACCGCTTTTTCAAGGCGCTGGTTCATATTGAACTCTCTGAGCAGCAGTGCCAGAAATTCTGGGATGAAACTGTCGAGCGGCGGCGCGCACTGGTGGAAGAGCTCAAAGCCCCGGTATCGCTGCGTATGGTGGTGCTCGACGTTCTTACTCGCGCCAATCTCATCCGCAAGCCGATCCTGGTGGAGTGGGAAGATCTCAAACGGCTTCAGATCAACGCCGCTACCGATGATTTGACGGGCCTGTACAACCGCCGGCTTTTTGGCGAAAATTTCTCCAAGGAATTGAACCGCGCCAAGCGTTACAGCGCCCAACTCTCGCTTGTGTTGCTTGATCTGCACCGGTTCAAAGAGGTCAACGATCGCTATGGCCACATGATGGGCGACAAGGTTCTCAAGGCCGCCGCCGGCACGTTGCTGAAATCCGTACGTAGTTCTGACTCTGCCTTTCGCATCGGCGGGGATGAGTTTGCTTTGTTGCTGCCGGAGGCGGATTTGGAGCAGGCCAATATCCTGGCTCGACGCGTCCGTTCCAACTTCGAAGCTGCCGCGCGCCCCTTCGGCCTGGATCTTCCGGTTTCTTTGGACTTTGGGATCGCTACCTTTCCCGAAGTAGGCCAGACCGAGGAGGCGCTGCTCCAGCAGGCCGACACGCGCCTCTATCAACTCAAGGAGGCCGTCCGCACGGGCGTGGGCATTCCCCCCGAGATGATGGCGCCGGAAGAGCCCGCTGAAGGGGCCAAAGAACAACGGCGCCATGAGCGCATCTCCCTCGGCCAATCCTCCTCCTTCGCTTTGCTTCTTCCTCCCGCCCCCGAGGTCAAGC
Organism: Candidatus Acidiferrales bacterium; assembly: GCA_036514995.1. Classification (NCBI taxonomy): domain Bacteria; kingdom Pseudomonadati; phylum Acidobacteriota; class Terriglobia; order Candidatus Acidiferrales; species Candidatus Acidiferrales bacterium. The sequence goes on along the minus strand of DATBWB010000012.1, from coordinate 46,662 downwards.
TGGCCGTCCTGGATCTGAGTCGTGGCGGGCTGGCCCTGTCGGTGACTGACGGCATCGAGCTCCCCGAGAGGTTCCACGCCGAGTTGCACGTCCCCATCCTGCCCGAGGCGCGGGTCTTTCTGCGGCGCATCTACCGGGTGCCGAGCGGCGAGAAGGAGTTTCGCGTCGGCTGTTCCTTCTCCGATACCGCGGCAGCGCACCCTTAGATCGGTTCCGTCGGCGAGCAACCGCAAGGCAGGCAACTACTCTTTTCCGGCAAGAAACTTTTTCAACGCTTCCTTCCGCTGCAGGAAGTCGTCGTCGGCCAGCACCGGGGTGGCGCCGGCCGTGGACAGCTCCTGATCCAACTCGACCCAGGATTTGCAGCCAGCGTAACGCGGGAGAATCGGAACCTTCCATGGCTGGGGGAGTCGGTAGGCGCGAAGAAAGATCACATAGAGGGGAAGGTGGGGTTTGTAGTGGAAGCGCATCTTGATGTACGACTGGTTCCAGATGTAGTGCTCGCGCAACTCGAGGAAGCGCTCCTCGCTGTCGGCCACAAGAAATTCCTGGACGATCCCGTAGCACGCCACCGCCAACTCGGCTGTGGGCGAGCTGGTGTCCAAAATCTCGCGCAAACTGGTGCAATACTCGGGCTGGAGCAGGTTCTGGTGCTGGTGCTCGTAGGTGGGATAAAGGAAGAACTCGCGATGCTGGACGTGAAACTCGCCGCTTTCTTCGGCAATCCCTCCCTTGCGCAGGAGGAAGATCTGTTGGCCGCGGGCGAGCGCCGCGACCACGCTGGCCCATTCTTTGAGGGCAATATTGCTTCCGGCGCGCATTGGCGGACTATTGGCTGCCGGGCGGGACGCCGTGGATGTAGGCGCGCATCATCTTGATCTCGTCTTCCTTTTCGCTCACGTCCACCTGGAGGAGATCGCGGAGGGAAACCAGGCCCAGCAGCCTGCCGCTGTCCACGACCGGGAGGTGGCGAATCCCGTTCCGCTTCATGAGCGCCAGGCAATCTTCGTAGGTTCGATCAGCCTCCACCATGACCAGATTTTCCGCCATGATTTCGCTGACCCGGGTTTTCTTCGGGTCGCGACCCGTGGCCGCCACTTTGGTCAGGATGTCGCGTTCGGAAAGCAGACCCACCAGTTGCCCCCGCTCCAGGACGATGGCTGCGCCAACGTTGCGTTCAGCCATGTAGCGGGCCGCTTCCTCAGCGCTCATGGTTGGTGAAAGAGAGAAGATCTCGCGGTTCTCCAAGATATTTCGGATGGTCCTCACGGCTACCTCCCTGGCTTTGAGTTCCGTGCCGAATTTGGAGGGGAGATGCCAAAATAGCACAAAACGGCCGGGGGCACTAGTCTTACCGGACCGTGGAATAGCCTACTCACATCGTATCCCCCTGGCGAAGTTTTTGTGCATGAGTGAGAGGCGGAAGCGGGAGTTGGCCGCCCGGCTGGGGGGAGAACCGGGCCTCGCGCTCACCCCGATAGAATCGGGGCTCGTCTAACTCAAACAGCACATCCACCTGCATGGCGCATGGATGCACGATGTTTTAGCCAGGAGCAAGGGCAGAGGCAAGCAACGGGCGGGCAAAAGAAAGGGCCCAGCGGCGGGGGCTAGGTTTCCGTTTGGGTAGGTTGCCCCGGGAGCGCCGCCGGACCCTGTGTTCCTCCATCCCGACGCTTCGGGACGGAGCCTCGGTCAAGTCTATGGTATCTGCTTTATTCGATGCGGGCCGACGCTTCCGGGATGCACCATTTTGGGGCAGTCATCTGATGATCCAAAGCGCTTTGCTCCCTACCACGCTCCCCCACGGCTGCCACCCCAACCGCCGAAATACCAGCGCACTCCGACCGTGGCATAGAGGCCATAGGGGCCGTCCGTGTTCAGGTCGGCGGATCCCAAATCTTGGCCGAAGCGCCCCAGCCATTCCACCCGGTGTTGCGTGACCCGGAGTTCGAAGTTCTTCGGCAACTTCAGGCCAACCCCGATGGCTCGTTCAAATGCAATCGGCGCGGACGACGCGGTGTATTTGTACTGCGGGACGTTGTTCCCGAAGAAAAACTTCGGTTCAAGGAACAGAAAGACGTGACGCAGGGGGCCCCGCCCCACGGGCTGGAGTTCTAGATAGCCGCTCCAGACATAACGAGCGAAGGCGGTGCAAGGCGCGCTGGCTCCTCCCTGCGGGCCGAACGGCCCGGCGCAGCGGCCCAGATCGGGTTCGTTGTGGGGGGGCGCCAACGAAAAATCAATAAAGCCGCGGGCGAAGTTCTTGGGGAACAGGGTGCGCTCCTCCGGAGCTCCAGACAAAGCGACTTCTTGCTTCGGCTCTTGCGCCTGCGCGGCCGAGATTCCAAGAAGTCCAATCCAAGTGAGAAGAACGCTTGCCATTTTCATCTCAGACCCTCCCCATCGCCGCCATCAGAACCGGTAACTGAGGTCAAGTACATTCTGCTCTCGGCTTCCCTGCGAAGCCTAAGCAAACGACCTTAATGTTGGCGTCGCCCCCGGGTAGGCACTACTTCAAATAGATTACGATCCCTACTGAGGTTTCAAGGCCGTTCAGAACGCCGCTGGCCGGGAAGAAATCCGCTCCGGCGCCGGCGATAGCGTATGCTCGATCACCTGACTCCTACCACCCCAGAGGCCCGCCGCTCGCTCAATGGAAACTTCTCGCGCACCTCTTCGACCGTGGCGCGCCGAGCCGCGGGCGTCAGAACTTTTTTCCCAGCACCGCCTTGAACGCCTAATTGTCCAGCGTCAGATTGGCCACCATCTGCTTCAACCGCCAGTTCTCCTCTTCGAGATGCCGCAGCTGCCGCGCCTCGTTCACTTCCAGCCCGCCGTACTGCGCTTTCCAGCGGTAGTATACCCGGAGGAGCTACATTTTGGTTCGACGGGCTTTCGGGGGTCAGGTCAAACGTCCGCTCACCTTTCAAGAAGGTAGTTGGTGTGGCCCCTGGGGATCGGGGCACGCTATCCAACTGTGACCCATGACCTCCGGCTGGGTGGCACCGTGGTCCCGGCTGGGTTCTCCCGGAGGGTTTCACCCGGAAGGGATGGTTCGCCCTGTGCTAAAATCTCCCCTTCCGGTCAAGGCAAGCCCGCCTAGCTTGATGGTGGGCAAGCCCGCATTCGGGCAATTCAGCACGCACGAGGCAGAGGCCATGCGCTATCGCAAGATTCCGGGGACGGATGTCGCTGTATCCGAGGTAGGCTTTGGGGTTTGGACGGTTTCCACCGGATGGTGGGGTGAATTCACCGACGAGGCGGCGGTTCAGCTCCTGCGGCGCGCCTACTCCCTCGGAGTGACCTTGTTCGACACGGCCGACGCCTACGCCAACGGGCGCGGCGAAACCCTGGTTGCCGCGGCCCTCCGCGACGTCCGCCAAAAAATCGCCATTGTGGACAAGTTTGGCTACGATTTCTATTCCCAGCCGGGCGAGCGCCGCGGCCAGCAGGAGTTGCCCCACGACTTCTCCAGGAAATTCATCAAATTCGCTTGCGAGCAATCGCTCGAACGACTCGCGACCGACTACATTGATGTCTATCTCGCGCACAACCCCCGCCTGGCGGATATCCGCAACGACGAGCTTTTTGCGGCGCTCGACGAGCTGAAACGCGAAGGAAAAATTCGCGCCGGAGGGGTGGCCCTGGGGCCGGCGATTGGCTGGCTGGTGGAGGGCGTGGCCGCTATCCGCGAGCGAAACATCGGTGTCATGCACATGATCTATAACCTGCTCGAGCAGAACCCGGGCCGGCAACTCATTGCCGCCGGCCGCCCGGTCGGCACCTCGTTCCTCATTCGTGTCCCGCACAGTTCCGGCATGCTGGAAGGCAAGTACACCGCCGACACCAAGTTTTCAGAAACCGATCATCGGAGCCATCGGCCCCAGAGTTGGCTGACCAATGGCTTGAAAAAGATTGATACCCTGAAGTTTCTCCATGAGGGGCGCGGCATGACCCTCGGCCAGGCAGCCATCAAGTTCATCTTGGGCGAGCCGCTGGTGGCGTCGGTGGTTCCCAATATTTACAACGAGGAGCAACTGGCGGAATTTGCCGCCGCGCCGGACAAAGCCGATTTGACACGTCAAGATTTCGAGCGAGTCGAAGAGCGGTACCGGATCAACTTCGGCGTGGATGAGGCGCCGATGCAGTTCAAGGGCCTGGCGGCCGATTCGCCGGAAGGCCGTCAGGTTCTCTCGGAAGCCGGCGTGGCCGCAGCCGGCATGCAAGCCAATTGATCCTGCGGCCTTGGTCGGGAAGCTTTCCGCTGCCTTGTCTCGCAGCCCATTCCCGAGCTTTCGCGACTAGCCCTTCAGGGCGAACCCTGGTTCCTTGCCAGAGTGCTCAGGGTGGGCAACATTTCCCGCTGCGCCTCCACGAACTTCTTGAGGCGGCCTCGGGCTACCGGCTGCATCGAAATAATTTCCATTCCCATCCCATGCCCGTCGGGAACGTTGCGCACCGCGGCCAGCATGCGCACATCGTCTTTGGGCAATTTGAGGATGATCTGCGCGATGCTGCCCACCGGTGCCGGTTGGCGGGTGGGAACAAACATCCCGCCCGCGCTCAATACGGTGGCCCGAGAAACCTCCTGGCGGCCGCAAGATCGCCAAGCCAAAAGCAATCCCTCCGGGAAACGAACGCGGGGATAGCGACGCTGCTTCACATGGTTCATGGTTCCGTCACTTTTGGGCTGGGTTGGATTCTGGCTGGGAGTACTCGCTGAAGCCAAGCCAGGCTAGCACACAGGATGCTTTCTGTGAATAGTACTGTCCGGCCAGCATTGGCCCGCGATTTTGTAAGCAACATCAACTGGTTAGCGGCCAGCCCCGTCAGAAACCGCGGCGCCCCACTCCCGCGGAAATTAGGGGCGTGGCCATCCTGCGGGGCGCTAGGCCGTCCCATAAGAAAAGTGCCCTGGCCGACGCACAGGCCAGGGCACCCAGAGTTATGACCAAAGTTGCCTGCCCGCTAACGAATCACTGTCACAACGGGCGACGTCCAAGTTTCCCAATGGGCTGGATTGCCATCATCCCCCAGCGCCTTCTGAACCGACAATTTGATGACGTAGGTGCCGCTGGGCACCGGCGCGCCAAAGCGGTCGGTTGCGCTCCAGGTGAACAGGAAGAAACTGGTTGCCAAGCTGTTACGTCCGACATAATTGAATTCACCCACACGACCAAAAGCCCGTCCGGTGCTAGCATCGAAAATCTCCAAGCGCACGCGCCGCACTTGGTGGTCGAGGTGGACCAATATGAACGCCAGGTCATCGGCCGTCGAGGCGTTCGTCAGGTTGATGGTGATCGGCCCGCTTGCCCCAAACATTGGCGATGGACGCAGGAGCGGATTACCGAAGCTGGAGGCCGCCGGATTCAGGACGAGAATTGACTGGTAATCACCCTTGAAGCCCGAGTATGGCACACGCAGCGCCCGGCCGCCGCCCTGCGGAGTCAGAACGATGAACCCGCCAAACAGACCCCGGTTGGCCAGCCCGGCCGGTTCGGTGAAGGTCATGTTCACGTTGGCCGTCCCCCCCGCCGACACGAAGACACTCGGACTGCTAAAGGCCACCGTCGCGGGCGCGTTGAAGAAGGCGACCGAGAAGGTGTTCGGCCCTGTTGCCTGCGCCGGCTGGTGGGAGAGATCGTAGGTGACCCCGCCAATGCCGTTGTTCTCCAAGTGCAAGGTGCGCGTCACCGGAAGCCCTTCCGTTTCGCCGAGCGAATGTTTGCCAGGGGTCACCTTGGTGGTGGCGTTGATGGCTGCGTCGATCTCCACCAGGCCCGCCCCCTGGCGGTGGGTGTTGTCGAACAACCCGAGCCCGGGATTGCCCCACCAGAGCCGAGGCACGCCGCTGTTCTGCAGGATGTCGCGAACTACCTGGCTGGGTGTATTTGGATGCGCTTCGAGCAGGAGCGCGACCGTGCCAGCCACATGCGGCGATGACATCGAGGTGCCGCTATTCAGTCCGTAGGTACCCTGAGCGAGCGGGATCGTAGAAAAGATCAAGCCGCCTGGCGCGGTGATGTCCGGCTTCAGCACCAGGTCGGGGCTGACCCCGTACGAGGTGAAACTGGACGAAAGTCCGCCGCTGGCATTGGGAAGACTAACCAATTGGTTCGTCCAAGTTATCGTTGTGGGTAACTTGCCCAGAATCAAAAGACCATCTGCTTGGGACAGGCTGGCGACGGGAAAAGCCAACGGCGGCGTTCCCACCGTGCCTTGGAAAATACCGGGCGCATTATTGTAGATCAATGCCGCGGTGGCTCCAGCCGCTCGAGCGTTGAGTGCTTTCTCCCGGAAGGTGCAGAGTCCACGGGTAATCAGTGCTACCTTGCCTGCCACAGCGGGTGGGAGAGGCAGATCGACATTGCAGGCCCGGCCAGCGTTGACAATTGCTTCTGTGCCGGAGAGCGCAGGCGGATTGGCGTTGCTCATTTGGATATAGCCAACCAGTTCGCCCGTGGCGAGCCGGAACGCGAGCGCGTTCAGGTGGGTGTTGTCCACCGAACCCACGCCGATTACTTTCTTGCCCACCCCAGGAGCGCTCATCGAGTAGAGCCCATTGGCACCGCTGTTGCCGGCCGATGCCACCACCACCACTCCGCGGTTCACAAGGTTATCGCCGCCGCGCGCGGTGGGATATTGCGGCCACTGGAATGCCGCACCAATGCTCATGTTGAGTATCTGGTTGCCATCAGCCAGCGCGCGCTCCATCGCGGCCAGCATAATGTCAGCCGTGGTAGTTCCCGTGCAGCCAAAAACCTTGTACACCCGGAAAATGACGTTCGGAGCCACGCCCTTCACTGTGCCGTTGGCCCCTACGATGCCGGAAACGTGAGTTCCGTGGCCATTGCAATCCATTGGGTCAGGGTCCGGCACTGGAGTGAGTTCTCCAGGGGTTGTGCCAGAGGAATTGAAAGCATCGCCCACAAAGTCAAAGCCTCCCGCGACGCGGAAGCCGGGCCCAAAGCCACCGCCCAAATCGGGATGGTTATAATCAATGCCGGTATCCATCACCGCCACGTTGACGCCTGTTCCGGTGATGCCCGCAGCGTGAGCGTCATCAGCCCCGGTCATCTTGATGGCCGTTAAGAGTTCCGGTGCGCTCTCGCCCGGATCCATGGCTACCGGCGGGTCAGGAATCGCTACGGTTTCGACTGGATAGACAGTAGCCACGCCGGGAACCCGCGAGAGAGCCAAAAGGTCGCGCGGCGCGATCTCCACCGATAACCCGTTCCACAACACATCGTAGGCATACCGCTCCTTGAACTGGATTCCGGCAGCAGCGGCGGCAGCGCGAAAGGCCTGCTTTTCTTGCTGGAGCTTAGCCCGGTACTTTGCTTCATCGTTGGCGCTGGCTTCCGCCACCGGTGCGCTTTGCAACTCCACGAACCACAACGCAGGCATCTCGAGCGATGGCTCGGCCGCGGCCTCTGCATCGTTTTCGGCAGCCGCCGCCTGGCTTGCCACAGCAACACAAACGACGAGCAAGCTGAACAGGAGAAAATTACCGCATCGCTTGAGTGAGAAAATCATCTTGGTTGCCTCCCTAGGCATAAGTTGACTTGGGCACATAGTGCCCCCAGGATTCCACTGCGGAGTGTCGAGGTATTCCATAGCATACTGCAGTTCTTCTCATTGTCAAGCGGAAGCGGGATCGCTCCTTGGCCCGGGTAATCTTTCAACTTGCGGGGGATTGCCTGCGGTCCGTTATTCTGTTGTATAGTGTGGATTCCACGTTTCCACAAGTCCTAGGAGTCCTATGCAGCCAGGATATGCAACACCGACTGCTATGTGAAAGCTCGACCGCTGGCAGGGCTTGAACGGCGAAAAGGACTGGTTGCGGTCGTCCAAGTGATGTATCGTTGTTGTCCCGCAGGCAAGTCCATAATCAAGAATGTCCCTATGAGTAGAGAGGGGGGCGAATCATGAGCAAATGGGTTCTTTCTCGAGTGGGATTTGGACTGGCGGTCGTCTTCGTTACCATCGTCGTGTTTGCGCAGGTCATGCTCGGCCAGTTACCGTCGCGCGCAACCGACGAGGTGGCGGGCTTCCAGCCGATCTTGACCGAAGATAACCAAGGACCGGCCCAGCAAAGGGGCCGATTGATTGTGGTCGCGAATCGCCGGGTGACCGATGCCATGGTGGCCGAGCTACGCAACTATGGCACCGTCCACGGGGTGATCTACCGCTACAACACCATAGTCGTCACCCCGTCTGGCATCAATGCCCGCCTGGCCATCGAAGGGCTTCCGTTCGTGAAGTCAGTGGAGAACGATCAGCCCCGATACCTCACCGATGTGGGCAGTTGGGACCGCGACATCATTGATGTCGTCGATGTCGAGGAGTCAGGTACAGGGCTTGCCGGCATCGGGAATCCAGACCCGCGCGAGATCGCTCAGACTGGCGCGGGTGTGCACGTTGCCGTGATCGACACCGGCTTGATCAAGAACTGGCGCGACTTCTTGATCCCAAGCCGTGTCCGGACCGATCTCGCCAGGGCCTTCATGGGCGGCGGCGCAGTGGCTGAGAACTTTGTGCCGCCCGATGAATTCAATATCTCGAATCCCACGAATCTGTGGGAACGCGACACCAACAGCCACGGGATCGCCGTCGCGTCGCACATTATCGGTTTCAAAAGAACCGTACTCGGGACGCCACTTGTCGTTGACGGCGTGGCTCCTGGCGCGAAGATCATCCCGTTGAAAGTATTCCCCAACGGGGCAGCTTTCACCTGGAGCTCGCGCATCATTGGCGCCATCGCTTACGCGACTGAGTTGAAGGTCAACGGCGTGGTCGGCCCCCTCGCGGTCAATATCAGCATCGGCGGCGGCTCACCCACTTTCCTGGAGCGGGTAGCAATTCAGGACGCCATCGCCAATGGCCTGATTATCGTCGTTTCCGCTGGCAACGGAGGTGAGCGCGGGATGAGCTGGCCGGGAGCGTTCCCGGAGGTCATCTCCGTGGGCGCTGTCGGCTGGACTAAGCAGTTCCTTCCGGGCACGCCTGCCGCTCCGAACCGAGCCTTCTGGTGGACACGCGATGTGGACAACGACCCTGATGGTTCCGGCACCTCCGAGGAGTTGCAGTCCTATGTGGCGGGCTTCAGCAGCCGGGCCATCCCTGCCCGTAGCATTCCCTTTGGTGTGGACCCGCAGGAATTGGACGTGTTGGCCCCCGGCATTTGGACGGTAGCACCGGGGGGAGCCATGGGAACTTCTGGGTTCTTCTTCTGGGCTGGAACCAGCTTCTCATCGCCGCTGACCGCTGGAGTGGCGGCACTCATGATCGAGAAGAACCCGAACCTGACCCAGGCCGATGTCGAAAATATCCTGAAGGCCACTGCGCTTCCCATGGCTGCCAACGACAGCCGGGTAGGCGTCTTGGAGCCCTTCCTCGTCGGGGGCTTCTTCAACCCTAGTTGGGACACGATGTGCGGCAGCTTCGCCTGTGACCCGGTTGGAGCGGGGCTGATCCAGGGCGACGCGGCGCTTGCCGCGACGCCAGCACCTTAACCGGCACGTTCTCTGAAGCAACGACCAGAGAACGTCATCCAAGGTTGCTGGTGCAAGCAAGGGACGAAGCTCGGGGGTTTTCGCTCAAAAGAGTAGCTTTTGATCCCAATTTGCCCAATTGGTGCGACTTCTATCTAGCCCACAATTTCTTGCACCACCAACCCCTTTCTTTCCCGCCCCGCCCTATCACTTGGAGATCTCGCACGAATGGGCTGGCCGCCTCTCGTAACGCTCCCAACTGTCACCGTCGAGTATAAGTGGTCTGAGAGTCTGGTATAGTGTCTTTTCCACCTTCGCTTGAATTTGGGGAGTTCCATGCAGCCAGGATATGCAACACCGGCTGGCACCAGGAAGTACGCCGCGCGATTCGAGGGCAGCGTGGCCCGGGGCCATTTCCGGCAGGAGCAAAGTTTGTGGATGAGCTCGCTTGGGCTAGGCACCTACCTCGGCGAGCCGGACGCAAGCACGGATGAGGCTTACCGGAAAGCGGTTTGCCGTTCGGTGGCAGGCGGCATCAACGTCGTGGACAGCGCCATCAATTATCGCTTCCAGCGAAGCGAGCGCTCGATCGGCGCCGCGCTCAAAGAACTTTTTGCGGCCGGCTATTCCCGTGAAGAGGTGATCGTGGCGACCAAAGGCGGTTTCTTGACGCCCGATGGCGAGTTGCCGGCTGACCCCGCCGCCTACTTCGAGCAGCACTATATCCGTCCCGGAATTCTGCCGGTTGAGGAAATTGCCGGCGGGATGCATTGCATGGCCCCTCGCTATCTCCTGGATCAGCTCGAGCGGAGCCGGCGGAACCTCGGCCTCGACTGCCTTGACATCTACTACGTCCACAACCCGGAGACGCAGTTGCCCCTCATCGGGCGCGAAAAATTTCTCGCACGGCTGCGGGCGGCGTTCGCCGCTCTGGAAGAAGCCGTCGCCCAGGGCAAGATACGGATGTACGGTACCGCCACCTGGGACGGCTACCGCCGGCCGGAGCGCAGTCACGATTATCTCTCGCTTGAAGAAATTGCCGACGTGGCCCGCAGCGTCGCCGGCCAAGCGCATCATTTCCGCGTGGTGCAGCTTCCTTACAACCTCGCCATGCCGGAGGCCTTTCTCGTGGCCAATCAGCCTTTGGCAGGGAAGTCGCGCACCATCCTCGACGCCGCGCGGGCACTCGACGTGACGATTATGGCAAGCGCGTCCATCATGCAGGGTCAGGTGACGCGCAACTTGCCCCATTTTGTGGGCGCAGCGCTCGGCGGGCTCGAAACGGACGCCCAGCGCGCTCTCCAATTTGTCCGCTCCACCCCGGGTATCGCCACCGCGCTCGTCGGCATGACCAGCCCGGACCACCTGGCGGAAAACCTGGCGTTGCTCGAGCGCCCGCCCGCCAGCCGCGAGGACTTGATGAAATTGTTTTCGACAACGTGAACTTATGGGCGCCGAGCCCCCAGGCACCTGCCTGGGGGAGGAAAATGGAACCCGGTGGCGGGTGCCACCGGGCTCGGCGGGGATACCTTTTCAGATGCTTTGAAAGCCAGATAGTCCCCAAAGCGACGATGAACGCTGACCAACTCCAAGACGCCATGACGGAAGCGCAGGCTGCGCTCGACCGCGCTGAGTTCCTTGAGGCCCTCGAGCACCTCGAAGCCATCGCCAAAGAGCACCCCGATTTTCCCGATGCGCTCTTGAAGCTTGGGGTCTGCTATCTCGAAACCGGCCATCTGCCGCAAGCGGTGAAGACGCTCGAGCAGGCGGTGGCGGTCGAGCCGGATAATGCCCAAGCGCATTACCTGCTTGGTTCGGCCGTCGGCAGCTCCGGCGACATTGACCGGGCGGCAAGCTGTTATCGGCGCACGCTCGAGCTCGATCCCTCACACCAAAAGGCGGAAGAGTTTCTGGTGCGAGCGATGTCGCTCATGGAAAGCCGCCAGCATTTCCGCGATGCGCTGCGCTTGCTCAAGGACAAGCAACCACCGGCGAGCTATGCGGCGCTGGCGCTCAAAGAATTGCTCGAGTCCATCGCCATCTTTCCCGAATCGCCCGCTCGCGAAGAATTGACTTTCTGCGTGCGCGAGCTGATGCGCCAGTTGCGCGATGTGCCGTTCGAGACGGAAGTTCCGGAATCGCTTGGCCGCTGGGCAATGCTTTGCCAGCAGGGCCATCAGGCATTGAAGTTTTTGAATTTTCCTCAGGCGGTGCCGCACTATGAAGAGGCGCTGATGTACCGCGAAGAGCCCTGCCTGTTTCACAACTTTGCCCTGGCGCTCTTCCACACCGGTCGCACAGACGACGCCATCAAGATTTGGCTCCGCTTGCTCGCCCGCGAGCCCGACTTTGATTTCACCACTTTAGGCAAAATCATCGCTGTCTAGGGTTGTCGGGCTTCTAGCCCGGCATGCGCGATTTCATTCTGAGCTTCCCAGCAGTACCTTCGCGTCTTCGAGCAGGACTTCTGCCTTGCTTAGACACCTTGCGATCCCGGCCCGAACCCGGTCGCGGGGGATGCGGAGGGCTTTGTCTTTCATGATGCAACTGCCCCAAATCTATAAATCCATTCATCCGACGGTGGGTTATTTCTTTTTTTCGGCATTCCACAGTCCGCGGCTGAGCACCCGCCCGCAGAAGGGGCAATAGTTGATTGCCAAGTAGTTGAACCGGTCGCTACCGTAAGAGGCGCGAACGAAATACTCGCTGTCCACGTCGTTCAAGATGCGGCCATCGTGGAGAAGATGCTTTTCCGTTTTCACAACAATTTCGAGGTCGAGGGCTTGATCGAGATTATTACAGCAGATCATGGTTCCGCTCCCGGCTGCCTGCCCCGATCCAATCGGGGCGAGCACTGAAGGCTCCCCCTGAAGTGAAGTCCGATTGATGGCGATCCATCTCGAACCCTGCCGGACCAGGAATCAGGCGCCGGTGCACTCGGCGAGTCATAACGTGCACGCCCCAAGAATGCAAAGTAACAAGAATTCATGGCAGGCACAAGGTCGGGCCGCACCCTCCCGCCCCCTCACCGACAAGCTTCGCCAACTCGATTGCTTCCTTGGGTAAATCATGATACTTTTTCGTAACCAGCCCGGCAGGCCCAGCTCAGGAGGAATCTCGGTGGCTGAGCGACGGACTTCGCGGCGTTTCCAGATGAACCTGCCCCTCGTGGTCAGGTTTCCCGAACCAGAGGGCGCCAAAGACGAACAGACGTGCCAAACCAGGGACGTCAGCTTCCGTGGCCTCTACTTCATGATTGAGCGTGAGCTGGCCCCCGGCGCCCCGGTCGAATTCGTCCTCACCTTGCCCAAAGAGATTACCATGGCGGGCGATGTCCACATCCGCTGCCAGGGCCGGGTCATAAGGGTGGAAAAGCCCCAGGCTGACAAGAAAGTGGGCGTGGCCGCTATCATCGAACGGTACGAATTCCTGCCGATGGAATAGCCTCCCTTTCGGTTTCTCAACTCATACTTGTCCGTCCCATCTGCATATTCCACCGCAGCGACGCAAAGGACAGAAACTACAGCCGAAAATCGAAACCCCTCTCGGGCATAGCGAATTTCACTTTTCGTTTGGAAGCTTCGGGATCGAGTTTCGATTTTCGGCCTTTGTGCGGCGCCTGCGTCCCCGAGGCGGGCGGGTTGGCGGCTCCGGAAACGTTGTACAATAGCCCCACGGAGAAGCGAGGGAGGGAACGTGAGCGACCGCTATGATCCCAGAGCCGCGCTCGATGAACTCAACGAGGACGCCGTGCTGCCGCACCCGGTCAAGCTCCGCGATATGATCCTGCGCACCAAGCTCGATCCCGCCGGCGCGCTCGAAGTGAACCGGGAGTTTCAAAACTATCTCTCCCATTTCGGCGAGACGCAAAAGATTGCGCGCCAGATTCTGGAAAAGCTTGCCGTGGGAGAGCCCAAGCAGTAGTTCGATTCCGCTTGTGTTGACCCACTCGCGCTGATCGGTTTGGAGAGTGGGAGCTTGATCCCGCCTTCTGAAAGTGGCGGCGAGCCGGCCCACTCCAAATCTGACCACTTGTGAGAGGAGTTCTACCCTGCCTTGATCCGTTCCTCCGGGACTTCGACCTCTTTGAGCCCCTTGAACGCGAAGATGAGTTCGACGAGATATTTCGGCGGGTCGGTCGAGGTTTGTCTGACGATGGTGCCGACGGCGTCGGTGACCGCCGCGCCAAAACCAACGGCGCCAAACTGCATCGAGGACAGGTTCACCCTGACTCGCTGACCGGGCTGGAACATCGGCGCATTCCTCCGGATAGACTGCTCCAGAGACATACCGACGCGGCTCCGCCAATCCCGAAGCTTCGGGGCTACCGAGCAGCGATGCTGATTTCAATCAGATCCAGAATCCGGTTCGTGCGCCGCTCGAGCAGGATCACGTGCCTTCCGAGAATCACCCGCACCCATAGCCGCGGAAGCCGCGGCAAGCGCCGCTCCAACTCCACCGGGAAGGGTTGCAAGCGCTTTTGCAGGCCCGGCGGAAGCGTGCCGTTACGCTGCAAGTGCTTCTGGAGCCCGGGCGGGAGATTGCCGCCGCGCTTGGCGAGTCCCGGCGGTAAACCACTCGAGTAGCCATGAAAAAATTCAATGATGATCTGACGCTCTTCCGGCAAGAACGAGGCCGGGCGGCCCTTTCCCTTGGCCATCAACGAAACCGAGCCAAGCAAGAAGAGGCCAACCGCTGCCAAAACCACCCGGCCAACCCCGGACCTGGCGCGCCGACTTGCGTTTTGCAAATTTTCCAAGGTTCCCTTCCTCCTCGACCGAATGCGGGCTCGCTTGCGCCGCTTTACGGCTGGCGAAATCGCGCCCTATCACGGCCTATTCCATTTCTCAGGCTGGGCTGGAGGCTCGCCCCAGTCTAGTCCGTTGCCCGTGCCGACGCAACCGCAAGCCTAAGGCAAGGTTCAGAGGAGTTCTCTTGCGCCTGTGCTATATTGGCAGGCTCTGCCACCACCCGAACCATGCACCGGGAAACTCTACTGGTCGATGCCGATGACACCTTGTGGGAGAACAACCGCTTTTTTGAGGATGCGATCGGCCGCTACCTGCTCTTGATGGGACGCGAGGGGTTGGAGCGGGAAGCGGTCCGGGCCCGGCTCGACCAAACCGAGAAGAAAAACATTCCTCGGCACGGCTACGGCACCCGCAGCTTTGTTGTCTCCATGGAGGAGGCCTACCGGGCCCTGGCCGGCCCTCGCTGGCGCCGCAGCATCCTCGACGAGATCGCTCGGCTCGGTCAGGAGCTCGGGGCAGCGCCCACGCAGATCTTTGAGGGCGTGCCGGAAACTCTCGCCTATCTTTCCTCGCGCCACCGGCTCATCCTCTTCACCAAAGGCGAATCGGCCGAGCAAACGGAAAAAATTGAACGCTCGGGCTTGCGGCCATTCTTTGAAGGTGTCGAAATCGCAAACGAAAAAAGTGTTGGCGCCTTCAAGCAGATGATCGACCGCTATCGCATCTTGAAACGGCACGGGTGGATGGTGGGGAACAGTCCGCGGTCGGATATTAACCCGGCCCTGCGCGCGGGACTGAATGCCGTGTTCGTCCCTTCCACCATGCCGTGGGACTTTGAGCAGGAAGCGGTGCGAAGCGGCGAAGGCAAACTGATCGTCGTGCGCTGCTTCCGGCACTTGAGCAGGTACTTTTGACCATGGCTGACTATCGAGCCGAATTCTACGATTTTGAAGATTGGATTTACCTCGACGCCGCCAACCAGGGACCGATGCCGCGCGCGAGCGTCAAGGCCGTTCAGGAAGCGCTCGAACTCAAGAAATTCCCCCAGCGCCTCACCAACGATTTCTATTTTGATTTTCCGGACGAAGTGCGCCGCTTGTTGGCAGAGTTGATCGGCGCCAAACCGCAGGAAATCGCGTTGACCAACGGAGCTTCAGACGGAACGAATGCCGTCTCGGCGTCCATGGCGCTGGCACCCGGCGATGAAATCGTCATTGCTGAAGGCGAATTCCCATCGAACTACTATACCTGGCGAAACTGGGAAGCGCGCGGCGTTCGAGTGCGAAGAGCGCGAGCGCGGGGGCAGTTCCTGACCGCCGACGACGTCCTTGCCGAACTCTCCGGCAAGACCAGGCTCGTCGCGTTAAGCTGGGTACATTTCTCGAACGGCAACCGGCTCGACATCGCCCGCATTGGCCGGGAATGCCGCCGCGCGGATGCCCGGCTCCTGGTGGACGCAAGCCAGGCGGTGGGCGGGATCGCGTTTGGTGTGGCCGACCTGGAGTGTGACTTCCTCACCTGCTGCGGCTACAAGTGGTTGCTCTCGCCCTACGGCACAGGTTTCTTCTGGGTCCGCGAAGATTGGATCGAGCGTTTGCCCCTGCGCGAGGTTTACTGGCAGGCCATTGAAGGGGCGCGGAACTTCAATACCCTGCCGCGAGAGGGTTGGCAGCTCGCTCCCGGCGCGCGGCGCTGGGACTCCGCCGAGACAGCGAACTTTTTCAATCTTGCCGCCATGAAGGCCTCGGTCGAATTTTTGCTTCGCGTTGGCGTCGAGAAAATCTACCGGCACTGCCGGTCGTTGCTCGATTATCTCGTGGAGCACTTGCCGCACGATCGCTGCGCGCTCAAGAGCCCAAGGGATGCGAATCAACGCGGGAATTTTCTCGCCGTCGCTGGCCGTTCCCCGGAAAAGACGCAGGCGCTTTGGGAAAAACTTCAGGAGCAAAAGATCTACGTCAGCTTGCGCGAGAATGGTTTGCGCATCGGCCCGCACCTTTACAACGTGGAACGCCACATCGACCGGCTCTTGGCGGTGCTGGGGGAGTGAGCGGTGACCCTTCGGTCCGCTTTTCACAAAGTAGCCGTGGCCGGCGCTGGCGCGGTGGGAAGCTATTTTGGCGGGATGCTGGCCCGGAGCGGCACCGAGGTTGTGCTCATCGGCCGCGACGCCCACGTCGCAGCCATCCGCGCCGGCGGACTTTTTCTGGACTCGGTCCGGTTTCAAGAAAATATCCGCGTTGAAGCGACCACGGAGCTCGCCGCCGTCGCTGATGCCGATCTTGTCCTGCTTTGCGTAAAGAGCTACGACACGGCGGGGGTGGCGGGTCAAATGGCGGCGCATCTCGGGCGCGACACGCTTGTCGCCAGCCTGCAAAATGGCGTCGAAAATGCTGAGATCGTTTCGGCAGTGACCCGACACTGGACGATTCCTGCGGTGGTCTATGTCGCCGCGGAGCTGGTGGGGCCGGGCCGCGTGCGACACAAAGCGCGCGGCGACCTTGTGATGGGCGACCTGGAGGGCAAGCGAACCGGCGAGGTGGAGCGCGTCGCGGCTCTCTTTGAGTCGGCTCACGTACCTTGCCGCGTTTCGCAAAATATCCGGGGCGAGCTCTGGCTCAAGCTCATCCTCAATGCGGCCGGGAACGGTGTGACCACACTGGCGCGGACGAGCTATGGTGAGGTTTCAAGGCACCCGTTCGGCCGGGAGGTCATGGCCGCAGTCGTGCGCGAGGCTGAGGCCGTCGCCCGCGCCGCGGGCGTCGAACTGCCCGGGGGAGACCTGGTTTCGACGACCATAAACTTTGCCCAGTCCGTGGGCGACGCCCTCTCGTCAACCTTGCAGGATATCTTGCGCGGCAAACGGACGGAGATCGGGGCGCTCAATGGCTATATCGCCGAGACAGGAAGGAAATACGGTGTACCGACACCGGTCAACAGCACTCTGGAGGCGCTGATTCGAGTCCTCGAAACCACGGCGCTGGATGGCCCAAGGTGAATCGGCTATTTCAACCATGCCGGCAGCTTTGTCTCGAAATAAAAAAGTGGTATCTTCACCAGTTTTGCTGCACAACCGATGTCCTTCGTTCTCGTGTTCGGAGCAAGACACTCCAATCGGGCGAGCCGGCCCCGCCACGGTGGGGCCGGAGGGAGACTTCCATGCGACACATTCTGTGGTGGGGATTCCTGCTGGCCGTAGCGGCGGTCGCTTTTGCGGCAAGCCCTGTACTATCCGGCGCGGAGCAAGAGAAGAAGCCGGAAGCGCTGAAACGAATCGCCATCAAAGCCGGCAAGATGCTCGACGTGAGATCAGGCCGGATGCTCGAGCGGCAAACCATTCTCATTGAAGGCGACACGATCCAAGCGGTAGGACCAAACGTCGTCCTTCCGGATGGCGCCACGCTGGTGGACCTGAGCCAGGCAACGGTGCTGCCGGGCCTGATTGATGCGCACACGCACTTGACGTATGAGCCGGGCGACATCGGTTGGCAAGCGCTCGGCCGCTCGCACCCCTATGAAGCGCTCGTCGGCGCCAAGAATGCTCGCCTTGCGTTGCTTGCCGGATTCACGACGGTGCGCAACGTGGGCGCCGACGGATACTCGGATGTCGCCCTCCGCGATGCCGTCAACAACGGGCTGCTTCCCGGCCCGCGCATTCTGGCCTCCGGGCCCTCGCTCGGCATTACCGGCGGCCACTGCGATTCCAACCTCCTCGCCCTGGAATTCCGCCACCAGTCGGCCGGTGTGGCCAATGGTCCCTGGGAAGCGCGCGCCAAAGTGCGCGAAAACGTCAAGTACGGCGCCGATCTCATCAAGATCTGCGCCACCGGCGGGGTCATGTCCAAGGGGGATTCGGTCGGCGGGCAGCAATACACGCTGGAAGAAATGAAGGCCATCGTTGAAGAGGCGCACAAGCTCGAGCGCAAGGTGGCGGCTCACGCGCACGGCGCCGAAGGGATCAAAGACGCGGTTCGCGCCGGAGTGGACTCGATTGACCACGGCAGCTTCCTTGACGACGAGGGGGCGCAGCTCATGCGCGAGCACGGCACCTATCTTGTGCCGACGATCTTTCTCGAGGAGTGGATCAAAGAAAACGAAAGCAAGATCAATCTGCCCGACTACGCCCGGGCGAAGTTCAGAATTGTTCGCCCGGTGCATGAGCTGGGAGTGGCCCGCGCCATTCGTAGCGGCGTGAAGATCGCGTTTGGCACCGACGCAGCCGTCTATCCCCACGGCATGAACGCGCGCGAGTTTGCCGTCCTGGTGCGGCTTGGCATGACGCCCCTGGCGGCGATCCAGACTGCCACCTTGAACGCGGCTGGTCTGCTCGGACTCGAAGATCGAATCGGCACCATTGAGGCCGGCAAGCTGGCCGACCTGATCGCCGTCGAAGGTAATCCCCTCGAGGATGTTCGGAGACTGGAGAATGTGCGTTTCGTGATGAAGGCCGGCGCGGTTTACAAGAACGATTTTACGGAAAGCACCCTGCGGGACTCGAGTAGACTAAGAAATTAGAAAACAGAAATAGAGAAAAGAGGCCTATTTTCTAATTTCTCTTTTCCATTTTCTTGTTTTCTGATTTTCGCTTTTCGGTTTTCGAATTTCGGTTTTGACATGAATCTCGCTCAACTGCGTCGGGCAGAATCGCGCCTTTTGGTCCCCACCTACCGGCGGGCGCCGGTATATTTTCGCCGCGGCCGGGGCTGCTATCTCTTCGACGACCAGGGCAAGCGATACCTGGACTTCATCACGGGGATTGGCGTCAATGCACTGGGGTACGCCCATCCGGGCATCCTGGCGGTATTGCAGTTCCAATCCGCTCGACTCATTCATCTTTCCAATTTGTATCCCAACGAGTTTCAAGTATCGGCAGCCAGGCAGCTTTGCGCCATGTCCGGTCTGGAGCGGGTATTCTTTACGAACAGCGGGACGGAGGCGATCGAAGGCGCGCTCAAACTCGCCCGGCTCTATGCGCGGAAAACCCATCGCTCCGCCAGGGCGGGGCCACCCGGGCATTTTCTGGCGGTGGAGCATTCCTTCCACGGCCGAACCTTTGGCGCGCTCTCCATCACGTTTCCCGGGAAATATCGCAAGCCGTACGCTCCTCTGCTGGCCGGGGCGCGGTTCGTGCGCTTCAACGATCTCGATGACTTGCGACGGAAATTTGATTCACGGGTAGCAGCCATCATCCTGGAGCCGATCCAGGGCGAAGCCGGTGTGCGGCCGATCAGCGCCGAATTTTATCGCGAGGCGCGGCGGCTGGCAGCCAAGCGTGGCGCGCTGTTGGTTGCCGATGAAATCCAGTGCGGCCTGAGCCGCACCGGGCGACACTTTGCTTTCGAGCGACTGGGCGGCCGCCCCGACGTCATCACCGTGGCCAAACCACTCGCCGGCGGCCTTCCCCTGGGAGCGTTTCTCGCTTCGGAGAGAGTGGCCAATGTCTTTTCGCCCGGAATTCATGGCACGACATTTGGCGGCGGGCCGCTTGCCTGCGCCGTGGCGACCAAGGTGTTGAACATCGTGCGGCGGAGGAAGATGCTCGAACACATTCGCCGCATGGGAGAACTCGTCCTGAGCGGCCTCGATGAACTCCGGAGGAAATTTTCGTACGTCAAAGAGGTGCGCGGGGCGGGTTTGATGCTCGGGATGGAACTGGACTGCGCCGGCGAAAAGATCGTGGATCGCGCACGCGACTTTGGACTGCTCATCAATTGCGCTCACGAGAGAACTTTGCGCTTTTTGCCGCCCTACATTGTTGAGCCCGCGCAGGTGGATGAATTCCTGAACAAGCTCGAGCGGGCACTGGTGCGGTGAGGCGTGGGCCTGTCCCATCTTGTCCGATGAGGGCAAAAGGCTTAGACTATCGGCGGCGACGTAAGTCTTTCGAGCGGCCCAATCAAACTCCAGGTCTCGCATTCGCTCCGTTTGGCACCGCAGGTGGGGCGGACTTGTTTCCAGCAGAAGGAGGTCCCCATGCGAAACAGGCAAAAGGGGTTTACGCTTCTTGAGTTGTTGATCGTCGTGGCCATTATCATGATCCTTGCCACCTTCGCAGTCCCTTACGCGGTGAAGCAACGGATTCAAGCGAATCAGGCTTCGGCGGTGAACGATCTGCGCGTGTTGCGGGACGCCATGGAAGCCTATCGAGCCGACCACAACCGCTACCCCGCCTCCTTCGATCGCAACACGATGGGGGCCTTCCTATCCAACCCCAACATGGCCGTCTCCCCTTTTACGAGAAGGGGATATATCTTCAACATAAGCACCGCCGGACGCGACACGTGGCATGCGACCGCTGAACCGGCTTCTCCACGGAGCGGCGGGACCAGATATTACTTCGTAGATGAATCCAATTTGCTCCGTTGGAACGATGGTGCGGCCGCGACAGCAACCAGCGAACCCATCGAATAGCTTCGCCACGCGCCACTTCTACACGAACCAGAAGCTCATTTACCAGTGCGACCGCACGGCACCGCCGAACGAAGGCGGTTGGGGCGCCCCCGGAGCCCCACGACCGGGTTGCCACGCCCTGCGCTAGTGCCGTTCCAACTTGATGAGCCTATACATCTCGATCCTATATGATCAATAAAGCATGCCGTGTGACTTGCGGAAAGTGGCCCCAAATAGTTGGAACGGCATTAGCGGTATTCGCTCCCGGGATAGAGAAGCCTGAGCGCCAGCTTGAAGATCGGATCGAAGATGCGGCCGAAGAGTTGCCAGGCAACCAGCAATCCGATGTATGTGAACATCGGACTCCGGCTGAACGTCGTGAACTTCACCGCCGTCTCTTTGCTCATGAGCAAGGTGATGCCTGTGTGGCCGTCGAGAGGAGGAATCGGCAAGAGGTTGAAGGCGAACAGGAGAAGATTCAGCATCAGCAGGATGCTCAGAGAAGTCGCCGCCAGGGCGGCTGCTCCTGACCCCGTGGCCTCAACGATGCGGGTGAAGGAAGCTTTCTCGGGAGCTGCGAAAAAACCGCCCGCCATTCCCATCCGGATCATCAGCCCGGCAAGCAACGTGAGCGAAAGATTCGCCGCCGGTCCAGCCAGCGCCATCCAGCCGGCCCGGTGAGGATAACGCCGCTGCCAGTCCGGGTCGTAGGGCGCGCTCGCCCAACCAATCATCCAGCCTCCGACCAGATAGGAGATGATGGGCGCGAAGATGGTTCCGATCGGCTCCCGTCTCATGTGGGGGATGGGATTGAGCGTTACCTGCCCGCCGTGAAAAGCCGTCGGGTCACCCCCGAGCTTGGCCACGTAGGCATGAGCCGCCTCGTGAAATGTCGTCGAGAGCAAGAACACGAGGTACCAGAGCGCGCCAAGGGCGAGGAGTTCCATAAACCACCTTCGTTGCTGCCTATGGCAGGTCTTCCCGAGTCCGGGTAAGGGCTAAAAAGAGTCGTGGCCGGGCGCTTCAGGAAGCTTCGGGAGCGCAGCTACCCGGCTCTTGGGGCCTTTTCGAGCGATCTCGAAACGCGGCGCAGCAGCGCCCGACGATAGCGATGGATTTAGCTCGCGGCGTGGCGGGCCAGGCGTTCGTGGCGCGAGCCGCCGAGAAGGGCGGCGCCAATCGCTCCGGCAAATTCCGCATCCTTGCTTACGTTGACTCGCGCCTGCAAGCGTTCCTCGAGAGCGCGCACCATGCCGCTGTTCTTGGTGACGCCGCCGGTGAGGGTGATTTCCGGCTCGACGCCCACCTGGCGGAGCAGCGCCACGATGCGCTCGGCAATCGAATTGTGCGCGCCGCGCAGGATGTCCTCAACCTTGGCGCCGGCGGTGACATGGTTGATGACTTCCGATTCCGCCAGCACCGCGCAGACACTCGAGATCGGCTGCGGGTCATCGGAGCGGTCAGAAAGTTCGCCGATCTCCGTCAATTCCACCTCCAGCGCCTTGGCCACCCGCTCGAGAAACCGCCCGGCGCCGGAAGCGCAGCGATCATTCATGCGAAAGCTGACCACGCGGCCGGTCTCGGCAATGCGCATCGCCCGCGAGTTCATGGCGCCGATATCCAGCACGCTCCGGGTCTCGGGAAAAAGATAGCGGGCTCCCACGGCATGGCAGGTGACGTCGGTAATCTGCACGTGCCGGAAGGGAACCTGGTAGCGACCGTAGCCGGTCGAGGCGACGTATTCCACCCGCGAGGTCATGACCCCGGCCGCAGCGGTCAACTGTTCGAGGGCAGCTCGCGCCGCTTCTTCCAGGCGCGCCCCCGTCGGAACGGCGACGCGGCTCAGAAGCCGCCCGGGGTAGTCCACCAGCACGCCCTTGGTCATGCGTGTGCCGACGTCAATGCCCGCTACCAGTGCCACCTGGGTTCCCCCTTCGCGCTCCCGCCTCGGCCCGCTCCAGCGCAAACAGCGCCGCGCCGATGGCCCCGATGAATTGGGACTGAGCGCAAACATTGAGCTGCGTCCGCAATCGTTCTTCGATGGCCTTCACCATGCCCACGTTGTGGGCGACGCCGCCGGTGAAGGTAAGCTCCTCGTTGATGCCGACGCGGCGCAGCAGCGAGATGGCTCGGCCGGCAATCGAGTTGTGGACGCCGCGCAGGATGTCGTCCACCCGGCGGCCGCGAGCCAGGTGAGAAACAATTTCCGATTCGACAAAGACGGTGCAGACGTTGGTGATCTTGAGCGGCTCGAGCGATTCGAGCGAGAGCGGCCCCAACTGGTCGAGCGACAGGCCCATGACCTGCCCGGCCGCCTCGAGAAAGCGTCCGGTGCCGGCAGCGCACTTGTCGTTCATGCAGAAGTCGAGCACCTCGCCGCCCTCGCCTACCCGGATGGCTTTCGTGTCCTGGCCGCCGATGTCCAGGATCGTCCGTGTGCCGGGGAAAAGGAAATTGGCGCCGCGGGCGTGGCAGCCAATCTCCGTCATCTGCGTATCGCCAAAGGAGATGCGATAGCGGCCGTAGCCGGTGCCGGCCACAAACACGACGTCCCACTCTTCAAGCTTGGCATTCTTGAGCGCCTGCTGGAAACTGCGCTCGGCGGCGCGCACCACGTTGGCGCCGGTGGACACCATGGCCTGGGCAATGAGATTTCGGTTCTCATCCACGATGACCGCCTTCGTCATCGTTGAGCCCATGTCCACTCCGGCAACCAGCATGCCCGATCTCCAGAAACAATCGCATTCTCCGGTGGCCGGCCACCGGGTTGAACTTCTCTGCTCCCCTCAAGCCCGGGCCGGATCCGGCACCCCGCCCCGGCGGGACTCCCGCTGGAAGCGGGATTCGAGCGCCTCAAAGAAGGCGTCAATGCGGTTGCGCATTTGCGCCTCGGAAAAATAGCGGGAGTCGACCAGATCCGATTCCAAGAAGAGCGTGGGCAAGCCCTGCTCCTTGGTGAAGTACTCGCGCACGTCGGCCTGGCCCACCGAAAACGACCGGCAACTCTTGACCGAATGGATGACGAGGGCGTCGGCAGCGTATTCCTCAATGTACTTCCGGATCATCTCCTGCCGCATCGGCCAGTTCAGGTTGGTGTAGCAATTCAAGGCGTACTCGGCAATGGATTCGAGCGGCCGCGAGGGATCGTGCCGAAAACCAAAATCCCAAATGCCTCCCACCTTCGAGTAGGTGGAAGCCACCACGCAAACATTCCACTTTTTGAAAAGCTCCCAGAAGGCGCGGAAGTAGGGCCAGGGCGGCGGGCCTTCCAGCACAACCCGGAAGCGTTCTTCGCTCACCGGGCCGAGGCGATGGCCGAGACGTTCCTCGATCTCTTCCCACGCCGCCCGGTAATAGCGCACGCACTCGGGGGTGCCGCGCAAAACGTAGATGGGCGCCATAAAGAAGACAGCCTCAAAAAAGGCATCGATGGGCGAGGGGCGGTGCCGTGCCGACTGCAAGATCTTAGCCCAGATTTCCTCGGCTTCGGCGGCGTTCCTGAGCTGCTCTTTGAGCTTCTTCTCGTCAAACGCCCGCCCGGTCAGCTTTTCGCATACCGTGATCAGCTCCTTGAGCTGGGCGATGACGTACTGCTTGTCTTCCTCGCGGAACCGGCCTTCGCGGGTGTAGGGCACATCGAGCATGAAGATCGGCGCCTTGAAGAGGCTGGCCAGCGCTTCAAACCACTTGATGTAGGTATTGCAGCCGGAGTAGGTACAGACCAGCAAGTCCGGCGGGGCCAGGGTCCCGAACGGCCCGGCATTACCCGAGAGCGCGAGACCGATGTCGTTCTTGACGTAACCGCAGACGTCCGAGCTGTAGCCGGTGTCTTCGGCTTTCAAGATCATTTCGCCGGCAACCTTCTTGATCCCGCACTGGAGGGCATTGACCTCCGGAAAAACCAGCTCGAAGCCAAAGGAGCGGAGCAGCTCGCCTATGTTTCCGCTGATGAACAGGTAGGCGACCGGAATGTTTTCCTGTTTGGCCCGCGAAAGCCGGGCGTACCACTGGCCGAGCAAAGCCTTCTGCATTTCCCGGCCAACGCCCTGATGGTGGTACTTGTTTTCCATCCCTCCCTCCACTCGATCCGTTCTAACCGATTTCCCCTGCTGCCATCATCCCATCACCCCTCCGATCGCCCAAGTCACCGGGATGCAACCGCTCATTCCTCTCCCTGCGGCGCTAGGTGGCGGAAAAGAACAAGATCGACTCGATAAAGGTCTCCATCTGGGAGCGGATGTTCTCGAACGCGCTCGTCTTTTCCTCGTACTCGAACTGGAGATACGGAATCTGCTCTCGCTCGAGCGCGCCCTTCATCAAAACGTAGTCATAGAGCGCCGGCTCGCAGAACTTGGGCGAGGCGAACACCACGCCGTCCGCCTTGAGCCGGCGCACCCGTTCGACCAGCGCTTGGCCGCGGTCCCTGCTTCCCGGATGCATCACCGAAGAAACCACGCTCTGCTCCAGGTAGCCGCGAGCGAGCGCGTCGACCGGGTCGCCCTCTTCGGAAATATCACCGGAAAAAAAGCGCAGGCCGCGAAGGAAATCGTCGTCCACCATATAGCAGCCAGCCTCTTCCAGCACCTCGAGCATTTCGAGAGGTGGCTGCTCGCAGAATGCGCCCTCGACGATAACGCGGATATTGTCGCGGAGTTTTTCCTGGCGCCCTTCGATGAGCGGCAGGACCAGTTTAAGCAGGGCATTGTGTTCCGATTTCGGGAGCAGCGCCCCGGCCCGCACCAGAAGATAGAGTTCGCTGCTCTTGAGTTTCCCCGGGGCCGCCGCCCGCATGGCGTAGAGCCGGCGCATCAGGCTGCGATTTTCGTTGAACTCGTGGATGGCCGCGCGCAACGAGTGGGAAGGTATCGCCTTGCCGCTCATTCGCTCGAGTTTTGCTCGGACCCGCTCGAGCTCGCCGCGGTAGTAGCTCACCGCCGCCGGCGAGTTGACGTTTTGCGGCAGGTGGAGATATTCCACCCACAGACCGGGAAAATTGCGCTGCGCGATGCCGGAAAGATTCCGCGCCACGTCGCAGATCGAAGGGAAGATCAAGCCGTCGAAATCCTTGAGATAGCCGGCAAGGCCAAGTTCGAGCGTGCTGCGGGCAATCGAACAGATAAAGGATTGGATGCGCGAGTCGGCGTGGTCAATCTCAATCTTGCCGCCCGCGCCAAAGATGGCCACCGGCAACATTCCCGCTGCGGCGATCAGTTCCGTCGGCACATAGACCGGAAAACAGCCAATCACCTTGCTGCCGGGGTGAGCCTTCTTCCACTCCGCCACGCTGCGGAAGGAAACATCTTCCACCAACCGCCGGCACTGTTCGAGAATTCCCTCGAGTTGCATAGCCCCCTCGCCCCGACTGAAGTCGGGGCGCACGCGCCTCCCATCGCTCACGCGGTCTGCCCGCCGTCCACCGCGATCACCTGGCCGGTGATGAAACCAGCGCCCTCGGAACAAAGGAAAAAGATCAGCGCGGCGACGTCGCCGGGGGTTCCAATCCGGCCCAGCGCCGATTCCCTCTTCGCCCGCTGGCGCTCTTCCTCGCCAAGGCCGGCGACAAGCGGCGTGTCAATCAGCCCCGGCGCCACCGCATTGACCGTCACGTTGTACTTGCCCAACTCGCGCGCCGCCGAGCGCGTCAGGCCGATGATGCCCGCCTTGGCGGCAGCATAGTTCGCCAGCCCCCAGCGCCCTCGCAGCGCGTTGATGGAGGAAATGTTCACCACCCGACCCGCATTCTGCTTGCGAAAAATTTCCGAAGCCGCCCGCAGATAATTGAAAGACCCCTTCAGGTGAACGGCCACGACCTGGTCCCATTCCGCTTCGGTCATCTTCCACAGCACGTGGTCGCGGGCGATGCCAGCATTGTTGATGAGTACATCCAGCCGGCCGTGCCGGGCAGTGACTTCCATCACGATCTGTTCGGCGCGGGCAAAATCCGAGACATCGGCCTCGAAAACCCGGCCGCCGCTACGCTCGACAATGGCCTTGCCTTCTGCGGTTGCTTTTCGATCAATCACCGAAACCACATCGTTCGCCTCGGCAAAGCGCCGGGCAGTAGCCAGGCCAATGCCCGACATGCCGCCGGTGATGAGCACAACGCGTCCGAGCTTAGTGCCGTTCCCGCTCATGTCTCTGACCAGAAAGGAAAGCGACCATCCGCCATCCCGACCATCACTCGGGTCGGGTAGGTATCCGATCCTGTTGGTGCGGCACTAAGTTTTGTCCAGCGGCGCGCCGCACTCGCCGCAGAACTTGAAGTCTTCTGGCAACCCCTTGGCGCCGCATTTGGGACAGGTCCGCGTATAGGGTCCCCAGAGAAATTCGCTCGACCCACCGCTCGCAGCCTTCTGACGCAGTTCGCGGTACCTCGGCTTGCGCTTCTCGACAAAAGCCTTCATCCCCTCAAGGGGCTCGAGCGAAGCAAAATGGAGGGCGAGCCAGTCGCGGGCATGGCCGATGGTGGCGTGCCACGCGAAATCTTTCCAGAAATTCACCTGCGTTTTCGTGTAGCGGGTACATTCGGGAAATTTGTCGATGAGCTTTTGGGCCAGGGCATCCACCGCGCCATCAAGCTGGTCGTAGGGCACCACCTGATTCACCAATCCCCACTCGAGCGCCTTGCTGGCCGGGACCTCTTCGCACAGGAACAACATTTCCCTGGCGCGGCGGTCGCCGATCACGATGGGAAGCCACTGCGTCGCGCCGCCGGCGGCCACGCTGCCCACTCGCGTGCCGACCTGGCGGATGACCACGTGGTCGGCGGCAACGGCCAGATCGCAGGCAAGGTTGAACTCATTGCCGCCGCCTACGACCATGCCGTTCAACCGGGCGATCGTCGGTTTGCCTATGTTCCGCAGCGCGTCGTGGCATTCCTGGAAGAGGCTCATATACTTCCAGTAATCGCGCGGCTTGCGGGTGTAGAGATCAGCGTACTCCTTGACGTCGCCACCGGTGCAGAAGGCATCGCGGCCAGCCCCGGTGAGCACAACCACGGCGACCGTATCGTCCCAGGCGGCGTCGCGGAAGGCGGCATGCATCTCGGCCAGGCAGGGCGTGTTATAGGCGTTATACACTTCCGGGCGATTGATCGTCACCCGCGCCACCCATTCTTTCTTCTCATAAAGGATGAATTGAAAGTTCTCCGGCCGGGGCGCAGGAGCAGCTTTCGCCATCGTGCCTCCTCCTCGAGTAGATTCGCGTTAAGAAATCAGTTGCCGGCCACGTCCGAATCCGGACAAGACCGAATGCAGGCAAGCCTCAAGGGGCCCGCCTAAGAAGCCGGGGCCGGCAGAACGATGGTTCGGAGCGCACAGCCCTGCCGGAGCGCGTCAAAGCCATCGTTGATCCGCTCGAGCGGAATCCGCCCCGTAATGATCGGCGCAAGCTGCAATCGCCCGATCCGCACCAGCTCGATAATTTCGGGATAGTCCACCGGGCGACATCCCAGGCTGCCCACCATCTCGAGCTCGTAGAACATCAGTTTGGAGACGGCCAGCGTCACCTCTTCGGCGCTATAGCCGATCACGCAAACCCGCCCGCCGCGACGCACCGACTCATACGCCAGGCGAATGGTCTCCGGTTTGCCGATGGCCTCGATGGCGATGTCGCAGCCGCCGCCGGTGATTTTCTTCAACTCTTTGTCCACTCGTTCCACATCTTTGGGATTCACGGTCAAGGCCGCGCCCAGCTTCCCAGCCAGTTCGAGCTTCTTCGGATCGAGGTCCACGGCAATCACTCGCCCGCCGGCGGCCACCGCGCATTGCACCACGTTCATCCCTACCCCGCCGCAACCAAAAACAGCCACTACGCTGCCGGTGCGGACTTGCGCGCGATGCTTGACGGCATGATAGGGCGTGGAGACAGCGTCGGCGATGATGCTCGCATCGTCCAGCGGGATTTCATTCGGCACCGGAAAGCAGTCCTTGGCTGGCGCCACCACCCATTCGGCAAAACCCCCATCCACGTGGTTGCCGAGCATGCGCATCGCTTCGCAAATGTTCTCGCGGCCGCTCCGGCACAGGTGACATTGCCCGCAAGTCAGAACGGCTGGGATCAGGACGCGATCACCTTCGCGAAAATTTTTTACCCCGGCCGCCGCTCCGGCCACCGTGCCGCTGATTTCATGGCCGAGAACGAGAGGAGGCTTTTTGAAGGTAGGCACGCCGTGGTCGAGATAGTGGAGGTCGGTATGGCAGATACCGCAAGCGGCTACTCGCACGAGCAGCTCGCCCGGCCCGGGCACGGGTCGGGGCCAGTCTTCTATAGTGAGTTGCGGGCTGCCCCGGTATAGCGCGGCCAGCATCGGCATCAGCTCAAATATACAGACAACCCCCCACAGGGAGCAAATCCGCTGCCTCGCGGAACAATTTGGCAAATGCCTTCGGGGATCGCTCCTAGATCAAAAGAAGTCCTTATTATTCAATCGCTTGCCACAGGTTAGGAGAGCCCGCTTTACGGGGCGGGCTCGGCCAGGGGAGCGATACCATGCGCCATACCTCGCACGAATAGCTCCGGTTGGGCGAATCCTCGCACCGTAATCGTGGCTGATGGGGCTCGACCAGGGCGACCGGGCAGGCATGGGAGTCCCCCGGCCTAGCCCTCCCGGAAGGTTCATGGTTCGAGCGCGAGCGGGCTCACAGCGGGACGCCGCGGCAGCCGAGTCAACGCGAGGAAACGACCAGGAAAGCAGAGGAGGTTCAGGAAGCACAACAGAGAGAAAGATGGCCGAGCAGAGGCCGGGGCCACAGCAATATTGGGAGCACGTAACTGATTACTGACAGAAGCCAAGTTGGTCGGGAACTATTCGGCTCGATGCACTAAAATAGAGGGTGCCATCCCCTCCGCAGGGAGCTTTTCAATGGACTATTCCCGGAAACGGCGAAGCAACCGCATTCTTCTCGAAATCCCCATCTACATCCGCGTGCAGAAAGGCGGTGCGCTGGAGGAAGAAGAAGCGCAGACCCGCGTGATCAGCCGGTACGGCGCCATGGTCGTCTCCCGGCAGGATCTGATGATCGGCGACGAGTTCCAACTGGCCATGGTGGCCAGTGGCCAGGTCGCCCGGGCGCACGTCGTGTGGCGGAAGAAAAGTTGGCCATCGCGGGCCTGGCAAATGGGAGTCGAGATCATGGGACAAGATAATTTCTGGGGATTGCATTGGTCGCCTCCGCCGGGGCAGGGCGTGCCCGGCTCCGCCTGATCCATGTTCGGATCCATATTCGGATCCATGTTCGATGGCTCACCGTCCGCCATTTCCTTTTCCCGTCTCATACCCTCTTTCAACTCCGGGTAGCCGGGGCCAGGGGATTTGACTCGAGACCTTTGCTCCGGCAAGAATAAAAATCCGGCTTTCGCTCAAGATGGTGTCCCGAAGGTTCGGGATCGCCGCCCACCGGCGGCGCCATCCGGGAGAAATCTCGTAATGAGTCCACTGGAGATGAACGCACCAAGCGCGACTGGCCCGCTTGAACGTCGCTCGTTTCTGGGCAAGCTGGCCGGGCTGATGATGGGCGCCATGGCAGCGGTGGTGGCCTTTGCTGCCGGGCGCTACACGCTCCACCCGGCACTCGAGCAAGGTCCGGGCGGCAGGACGCCGTGGACGGATGCCGGCCTGCTCGAAGACATCCCGGACGGCCAGCCGGTGAAGCGGAGCGTCGTGATCTCTCAAATCGCCGGCTGGGGACAATTTAACGTGCAGCGGTTGATCTGGATCGTGCGCCGCGGAGAAAAGCTCGAGGTCTTCTCGGCCACGTGCCCGCATCTCGGCTGCACCGTGAACGCGGCGCCGAACGGGTTCCTCTGCCCGTGCCACGGAAGCGCCTGGAACGCAGAAGGCGATCGCATCGGCGGGCCAGCACGGCGTGGACTGGATGCGCTGGAATATGAGGTGCGCGAGGGAGTGGTCTATGTTCGCTATCAATACTTCAAACCCAGCATCGAGGAAAAGATTGCCGTTGCCTGAGGTGGAGACGTGGCGCCTAAGCTGAGGTCCGTCTCCGGCTGGTTCGAGGAGCGCACCGGGCTCGGCCGGTTGATCCGCGCTGTCTCGGACGAGCCCATCCCGGGCGGGCCGCGCTGGGCCTACGTCTTCGGCGGCGGTTTGCTTTTCCTTTTTCTGCTCCAGGCGGTGACCGGCGCTTTTCTGGTCATGTATTACGTCCCCAGCTCCGACCATGCTCACTCGAGCGTCGCTTACATCGAGAAGGCGGTTGCCGGCGGGAGTTTTCTTCGCGGCCTCCACTACTACGGCGCCAGCGCCATGATCCTTGTGCTGGCGCTCCACCTGGCGCAGACGCTTCTCTTTGGCGCCTATAAGGGCCGGCGCGAACTGAACTGGATTTCCGGATTGATTTTGCTGCCGCTCGTTCTCCTTTTGGGTTTCACCGGCTACCTGCTGCCGTGGGACCAGGAAGCCTATTTTGGAACGAAGGTCGGGGCCAACATCGCCGCCGAAGTTCCGGTAGTAGGCCCATGGCTCGCTCGGCTTCTGCTCGGCGGGAGGGAGCTGACGACGATCAGCCTTTCGCGTTTTTTTGTGCTTCATATCCTCTTCGTCCCCGGGCTGATCCTGATTTTCGTGGTGGCTCATCTGTTCTTGTTCCGCAAAGCCGGCCCGGCCGGCAGCTACCATGAACACGACCCGAAAACGGGGCGGTTCTATCCCAAGCAATTCTTCTATGACACCGCCTTTGTGTTTGCGCTGTTTGTTCTGCTTTCGGCGCTGGCCGTTGCCATGCCCGTCCCGCTCGGCCCGCTGGCCGACCCGACCAGCGACTACCTCGCTCGCCCGGCGTGGTATTTCTTGCCGCTCTTTGAATTGCTCAAATATTTTCCCGGAGAGCTCTCGCTGATTCCCTCGGTGATCCTTCCTGGAATCCTGTTCGCGGCGCTCATCCTGCTGCCATTCTTCGATCGAAAGAGCGAGCGCCATCCCTTGCGCCGCCCCGTTGCGACGATCCTGCTGGCGGGGACGCTGGCCCTTGCCGCCAGCCTCATTGCCCTGGCCAAGGTTGAAGACCGCCGGGACCCTTCCCTGCGCGCCAAGCTCGAGCAGCAGGCAAGAGACGCCAGGGCTTTCGCCCGCGCGCCTTTTGAACCCCAGCAGCTTGGCCGGACGGTTCCGATGGAAGCTCCGATGGCGATGAACCCGGTTGCGGCGGTGCCACGGTCGCTGCGCCTCTACTTTGCCAACTGCGCGAACTGCCACGGTGCCGATGCGCGCGGCGGTCCCTTGGGGCCAGCCCTGGCCGGCCTGGCGCGGCGCCGGGGGCGAAGCAAAGAATTCCTGGTGCGCTTCCTGGAAGGCCACGGGCGCTCGCCCCGATTGCATCGGGGCGAGCCTTCACCCAACTCGATGCCCGCGTTCGCTCAGTTGGCGGAAGAGGACCGCGTTTTGCTGGCTGAGTTTCTGCGCGCGCTCGACTCTCCCATTCCCGTGTCCGTCACCTCGGCCGGCGTGCCGACAGGTCGGGGCGGCCCGCCAATGGTCTTCCTGGTGACCTGCGCCATGTGCCACGGGCCCAACGCCGAGGGAAATATCGGCCCCACGCTGATCGGCATCACCCTGAAGCCGAACCGCACCGAAGCCGACATCGTGAAAATTTTGGAGGGGCCGCGCGCCTACGGCCTAAAAGAACCCATGCCGGAATCTTTCCCCAAGCTCACCGAGGAAGACCGCAGGCAGATTGCGGCGTGGCTGGCTAGCACAAGATAGCGGCTGATGGGGATCGGTATCGCTGGTTCAGGCTTTTTGGAGCACCCTCTAGTACGCCCAACGAAGCAGCACTCCCCCGGTCGTGTACCCGGCCCCGACGGCGATCAACAGAACCAGATCACCCTTCTTCAATCTGCCTTCCGCGAGAGCATCGCTCATGCCGAGAGGAATGGTGCCGGCGGTGGTATTGCCGTACTTCGTGATATTGATGACGACTTTCGAGTCGTCCACCCCGAGGCGGTCCATCATGGCGCGGATGATGCGCTCGTTGGCCTGGTGGGGAATCACAAGCTTGAGGTCGCTGGCCGTGAAGCCGTTGCGTTCGAGGAGCTGGGCGGAAACGTCAGCCATGCGGCGGACGGCGTATTTGAAGACCTGCTGCCCCTCCTGGTGGACACAGTGCATGCGCTTCTCCACCGTTTCCTGGGTGGCCGGATGGAGGCTTCCCCCGCCCGGCATGTAGAGAAAACATCCGCCGGAACCATCCACATCGTGCATGAAATCGAGGATCCCCTCGCGGTCATCGTTGGCTGGTTCGAGCAGCACGGCGCCCGCCCCGTCGCCGAAGAGCACGCAGGTGGCGCGGTCGGTGAAATCAAGGATAGAGGTCATGACGTCCGAGCCGATCACCAACACTTTCTTGTGGCTGCCGGCGCCCACAAATTGAGCGCCCACCGTCAAGGCATAGACAAAGCCGGCGCACGCGCCGGAAAGGTCGAATCCCCAGGCGTTCTTTGCCCCCAGCCGATCTTGCACCAGGCACGCGGTGGCCGGAAACATCATGTCCGGCGTCACCGAGGCCACGATGATCATTTCAATTTCTTCGGGGGGAGTGTTGGTCTGGGCCAGGAGTTTCCTGGCCGCTGCGGTAGCCAGGTGCGAAGCAGCGACGCCGTCGTCCACCATATGGCGCTCGCGGATTCCGGTGCGCTCGCGGATCCAGTCGTCCGAGGTCTCCACCATCTTTGCGAGGTCAGCGTTGGTGAGCAGGCGTGGCGGAACGTAGCTGGCGACGCCGGTAATCTTCGCCGGAATGCGCTTTGCCATCCGAGTCCTTTCCAGGCACCCAAGCTGATCGCAGCGAGAGATCGAGAACCGGAAATTCTACGGCCCGCACAACGTCAAAATCAAGCACCGGCGGTAAAAACGTGGCGCGGCGCAGCCGGGCTACCGGAGAAAAGTCTCCAGCGTATGCTCGTCCTCGACTTCGTCGGCCAGAAGCTGCGCGGCCAGTTGATAGGTGACGTGGTCGGTGTGCTGTACCTTTTCGCAAAGTTTGTTGTAGAAATCGATAGCCTGGCGCTCGGCGTCAATGCTCTGCTCGATGGCTTCGGCCACCTTGGTGGGATCCTTCGGCGGCGGTACGTACTTGGCGTAGGTCTGTTTTTCCCACTCCGAGGGTGTGGTCAACGGGACGCCGCCGAGTTGAATAATGCGCTCCATGAGCTGGGCGACGTGCCCGCTTTCTTCAGCAGCCGCCTTGGAAAAAAATTCGCCGGCTTCGTGGGAGCCGTGCCCGCTCAGCCATCGAGAAAGATAAAGATAGCGATAGGCGGCAAGTCCTTCCGCTGCCATAGCCTGGTTCAGCAGTCGAACGATCTCTTCGCGGTTCTTGACGATCTGTTGTCCGCGCAACATGAGTTCCTCCAGGAGAGGGAGTGTAACTTACCGCGCCAGAATAGCGCCGGCAGCCGGTTTGGTCAATGCCCGCCGGCCCTGCTTGTTCGCTCGGAATTCACGCCTCGGTCATCTCGAAATCAAAGCGAATGGGGGCGGTTTTCTTCAGCATGGCCGCGACCGAGCAATACTTGTTTTCGGAGAGCTCGATGGCGTCGCGCACCGCTTTTTCGTCCAGGCCGCGGCCGCGAACGCGGTAGTGGATTTCGAGTTTGGTCCACACGGTAGGCGGCGTGGCAGCTCGTTCGCCGCGCACGGCAACCTCCAGCCCGGCCAAAGGCTGCCGTTTCTTCTTCAAGATGGTGACCACGTCGGTCGCGGTGCAGGCCCCCAGAGCAACAAGCAGCATCTCCATGGGCCCGGGGGCCAGGTTCGTTTGGCGATTCGAATCGAAGGGCACGGCGTGGCCGCTCGGCGTCGTGGCCAGAAATCGGTCGTCCTCTACCCAGCGAACTCTCGCTTCTTGCATGGTTCCTCCAGGCCTGGGTCACCGTTTGGTGGTAGCCCGGGTGAATCCCGAACCTTCGGGACGCCCACCGGCGCTACCCGGCGCCAAACATTGACAATGCTTCGAAGAGCCGCCTAGACTGCTTCCGGTGGTCTTCCCAGGGAGCCAGGCGTGAGCGGAAACCTTCTACAGGTGGAATGTCCGGAATGCAAGCGTGTTTACACCATCTATCCCGGACCGGACCAAATGTTCGAACTGCTCATGAAGCGCGTCTATGCGGACGAATGCGACTTCTGCCGGAAGGAAGTCAACATGCGCGTCCTGACCACCGTCAAGCCGGGCTTCTCAGTCGGCAGCGCCGGCGAGTGAGAATAAATCCTCTCCACCAACGCCCGCTCCATTTCGGTCAGTGGATTTCTTCCTTGCCGGAGGGAGTCGCCGCCGGAACCTCCACGGCGGGCTCCGAACGAATACCTTGAGCGAACAGGCTCACCAGGTGGGCATCAAATTGGGAACCGGCGCAGCGTTCCAGTTCGGCCAGTCCTTCTTCCGGCGAGCGCGCCGGACGGTAGGTGCGGTCGGAGGTCATCGTATCGTAGGCGTCGGCAATCGCCAGGATGCGCGCGCCCAGTGGAATCTCCGTCCCGCGCAGGCCATCGGGATAGCCGCTGCCGTCCACAAATTCGTGGTGGTGCTTCACCATCCCCTGGATGCAGGTGATGCCCCGGAGCGGCTCCAGAATTTTCGCCCCAAGATAAGCGTGAGCCTTCATGACTTCCCACTCATCCGGGTCAAGCCGCGCCGGCTTGTGCAAGATGCGTTCGGGGATGCCCACCTTGCCGACGTCGTGAACGAACCCGGCGAGGCGAATCTCCTCCACTTCCTTCTCCGATAGCCCCAGCATCCGGCCCAGGCGGACCCCGTACTCCGCCACCTTCTGCGAATGGCCCTGGGTGTAATGGTCCTTGGCGTCAATGGCAAAGGCCAGCGACGTGACGGTGTCAATGACCGCCCCGGGCACGCCATGGGATCCGTTGTCGTCCGGCAGACCTTCCATGAATTTTTGGAGGCGCTGGTAGACTTCGTCGAAAGCCTCCGGGCCGGTAGCAAACAGGCGCTTGAGCGTCACCCCCAGGTAAGCCTCGACGACGTCCTTGTTCCAGCGATGAGCTGGACCGAAGCGGGGATGGTCGGTGCTGCTGACGGTATTGCCGCCTTGATGCTTGGCCACGTACATGCTCGCGTCGGCCACCTGGATCAATTCCTGCGGCGTGCTGCCGTGCATGGGGAAGGTCGCCAGGCCGAAGCTGGCGGTGATGTTTTTCTCGTGGAGCAGCGGGTCAGCGGCAATCCAGGCGCGCAGCTTGATGGCCAATCCCCGCGCCTGCTCGGCCGGACTCTCCGGCATCAAGATGACAAACTCGTCGCCGCCGTAACGGGCGACCACGTCCGAGCGGCGGCAATTCTGCTCCAGGATGCGGCCAATCCGTTGCAGGACGACGTCGCCCTCAAGGTGACCGTAGAAATCGTTGACGAATTTGAAGCGGTCGAGGTCCAGCAGCACGAGGGAAAAGCAGCGGGAAGTGCGGGTCGAACGCTTCCACTCCGATTGCAACGCCTCCATGAAGTAGCGATGGGTCTTGACCGCGGTGAGGCCGTCGGTGATCGCCTGTTCTTGCGCCTTCTGGAACATATAGGCGTTGTGCAGGGCGCCGGCAAGCTGATCGGCCAGTGTCTGGAAGAGGAGAATTTCTTCCGGGGAAAAGGCGCCCGGGTGCCGCCGCTCAATGTTGAGCACCCCGATGACCTGGTCGGCGTAGGCGATGGGTGAGGCGAGCGCCGAGCGCGCGTCAGGCAGCAGGGCGCGATTTTCTTCCGGTTTGATTTTCTCGGCGATGACCATTTTGCCGTCGCGAGCCGCCTCTCCCATCACGCCGGAACCAATCGGCACGCGGCGGCGAATCTCGCCACGATGGGTTCCCGCTTCCGCTTGCAGGGAAACTTCTTTGGCGTTGTAGTCGAGGATGCCGATGCCAATGTGGTCGTAGGACAGTCCGCTGCTCAGCTCCTGCATGATCTCCGCCAGCATGGCAGCGGGTTCGAGCGTGGTAATCGCCCGCCGGGAGATGTTGTTGAGCACCGCCAGGTGGCGCGACCTCTTCTGTTCCTCGGCAAAGAGGCGGGCGTTTTCGAGCGCGATGGCCGCCTCGCTGGCGAGAATCTTCAACACATCCAGGTGGCCCGGATCGAACTGGCGCTCCTGTTCGTGGTAGATGGCCATGGCGCCGATGGCCCGATTGTAGAGCACGAGGGGAACCCCGCAGAAGGACCGGAAGGAGCGGCCCGGCTCCTGGCCCATTTCGCCGAGGGTTTCGTCGAAGGGTTCGCGGATGAGGACCGGCTGCCGCGTCCGCAACATGTACTCGGTCAGATGATTGCCAGCCGCCCGGCTGCGCGAGGGTTGCACCACCCCGGCCACCGCCTCGAAGGCGAAATGGAGCATCTCCTGAGCAGCGTCGTAGAAAGCGATGTAGAAGTTGTCCACGGAAAAGAGCTTGCGAATCTCGGAATAGATGGTTTCCAGAAGCCTTGGGGTCGCCAGCGTGGAGCTTAAGACGCGGCCAATCTCCCGCATGGCATTCAATTCCTCGGTGCGGCGCGTGGTCTGCTGGAGGAGCCAACTGTTTTCCACGGCAATTCCCATCTGGTGACCGAGCGCCAGCAGCAGGCGCAACTCAGCTGGCGAAAAACAGCGGCTCTCGCCGGTGCCCAGCATCATCAGCCCAAAGACCTGTTCTTTCGCTTGCAGGCTGATCCCGACCACGTTGCGCAAGCCTTCCCGCTGCGCCGCCTGGACAAAGCGTCCAAATTCAGGCTCGCGCTCGAGCGCGCTCCAACTTTCATCCCGCGTCAGATCGCGAAAGACAATCAATCCCCCGAGGCGCGCCACCGTATCCACCAGATAGCCGTCGAGGCTGCCGGAACGCACCTCCCGGATGAAGCGCTCCGTCAGCCCAAGGAAAGCAGCCCGGCCGTGAAAGGGAGGCGTGTGCCGCAGCCAAAGGCAGCCCGCCTGCACGTGCACGACATTCAAGATGCGGTCGAGCGCTTGCCGCATCATGCTGTCCATTTCGCCGGCCGCGCCGAAGCTGCTGGTGGCCAGGTTCAAACTGGACAGCGCCAGCATGTTGCGCTCCACCCGGCGTTTCTCATCCTCATACTGCGTCATCACCATCAGCACGGCGATCAGTTGTTGCGGCAGGTTGGCGCTGAGCAACCGATAGGAAGGATCCACAATGAACGACGCCGACGCGGCTTGCGCCGCCAGCGCCAGCGCCCACAGCCCGAAGGCGCAAGCAAGCAAAGCCTCAGCGAAGGAATCGCGCCGCCGGCTTTCCCGCCAAAACAGCCAGGCGATGTAAAGGTTCACCGCTGCCGCGCCCACCTCCGGATTAAGCGGCAGGTGCCAGCTCACCGGCGCTGTCTGCAGGAACGACCAGGTGCCGAAGACCAGCCCAAAGATCAAGTAACCGAGCGGCCAGTTCCCCAGTCGGGCAAACATGCGCACCGACGCAAGCAGGAGCAAGACGGCCAGCCCCAGCAGCCACCGGCTCGCCGCCAGCGCCCAAAGGCGTTGCTCACCGGCGCTCTGGTAGAGGTAGGCGCCGCCGTAGTGCAACGCGAGCAGAAACCAACCCAGCGTCCACCAGAGAAGATACGGCTGTCGCTTGAGGCGATAGACGAGGAAGAAAAAACCGGAGACAGTGGTGGTCGCGGCCACCAGTACCAGTGCCGTCATCGCGTGTTCTGTCGCCACTGCGCCTTCGGTCCTTTAGTAAAACCCTCTCCCGAAGCTTCGCGATCCGGACGCCTCACCCGAGCGCAGACCTTCGGGATCGACTCGAGCTTTGTGGCTCACTTCTTCCGTCCCGGTCCAGAAAAATGCTGGGACAGGACGGAGCGGGACGCAGCCCGTGGCCGGGCTTTGCCAAACAGCTCCCTGGGGCAATCTCGTTCCCTTCAGGGAACGGTACACTCCCCTCCTAAACGTCCGCCCATAATAGTCTTGTGGCTTCGCCCAGGCAATGGTACCAGGGTACTTCTCGCCCCCCCGGAGCCACGGGGTCGCTTTTAGGAGCCC
Source organism: Candidatus Acidiferrales bacterium (assembly GCA_036514995.1). Lineage (NCBI taxonomy): Bacteria > Pseudomonadati > Acidobacteriota > Terriglobia > Candidatus Acidiferrales > Candidatus Acidiferrales bacterium. Next base: position 8,042 of record DATBWB010000012.1, on the reverse strand, counting down.
ATTGGGCTATCATGCGGCGTTTCGGTTCATGGCTAAAGCCTCCCGCTGTGCGGGACAGGAGTTGATCCCTTGACCGTCCGCGTTCGATTTGCTCCCTCACCGACCGGCTACCTGCACGTGGGCGGCGCTCGCACTGCCCTTTTCAATTGGCTCTTTGCCAGGCACGAAAAGGGCGTTTTCGTGCTCCGCGTTGAAGACACTGACATGGACCGAAATCGTCCGGAACTTGTTGAAGGGATTCTAGATAGCCTGAAATGGTTGGGACTCGACTGGGACGAGGGTCCTTACTATCAGTCCGAACGACTATCGAGCTACCGCAGCTTGGCCCAACGGCTTCTCGACTCCGGCCACGCTTACTATTGCTACTGCACTCGGGACGAGATCGAGGCCAAAAGAAAGACAGCCGAAATGTCTGGCCGGCCGTGGAAATACGACCGCACGTGTCGAAGGCTAGGTTCCGAGCAACAGAAACAGCTCCAGTCCATGGGAAGAGAGCGGGCGGTCCGCTTCCGCGTGCCCGAGGAAGGGAAGACTTCGTTCGAAGACCTCGTTTATGGCCAGGTCGAGGTGGACCACAGCGAAATCGAAGATTTTGTTCTTCTGCGCTCGGATGGACTGCCCACCTACCACCTGGGTGTGGTGGCGGACGACCTTGCCATGAAGATCACTCACGTCATTCGGGGCGCCGACCACATCTCCAACACCCCCAAGCAGGCGCTGATGTACCGGGCGCTCGGCGAAGCGGCGCCGATCTTCGCCCACGTGCCGCTCATCCTCGGCCCTGATCGCACGCGGCTCAGCAAGCGCCACGGGGCTACTTCCCTCACGTCCTACAGGGAGGAAGGATTCCTTCCGGAAGCGTTTTGCAATTTTCTGGCGTTGCTGGGCTGGTCGCCTGGCGACAATACCGAAATGCTTTCGACCGATGAGTTGATCCGGCGCTTTTCTCTCTCGGCCGTCAGCCGCACCAACGCCGTCTTCAACCGGGAAAAGCTGGAGTGGTTCAACTCACAATACTTGCAGCAGATGCCCATCGAGCGCGTCGCCCGGGCGGTCGAGAAAGAGCTGCGCGCGTGCAGTCTCTGGCAGGGGGAATTTTTCGGCCCGCGCCGGGCATGGTTTGAAAAAACGGTGGACCTGCTTCGCCCGCGCACCCGCAGCCTGAAAGATTTCTCCGCCTGGGGCCGCGCCTTTTGGACGGACGATTTCTCTTATGACCAGGCAGCCGTGGACAAATTCTTGAAGGATCCCAAACTTCCCGGCCTGATGAAGGCTCTGACCGACGGGCTCGCGGCGCTCGCCGACTTCCGGCACGACACCGCCGAAGCCGTTTTGCGCGGGCTCGCCGAACGCGAAGGGGTCAAGGCCGCGCTTCTGATCAACGCCGCCCGCGTCGGCCTGACCGGCCGCGCGGTTGCCCCGCCGCTCTTTGAAACGATGGTCACCCTCGGCAAGGAGCGCGTTGTCGCCCGCCTCGAAAAACTGGTCCAATTCCTCGCCAGTCGGACTTAGTTCGTCGCTCAGGTTGCATAAAACACGACCGGCGGCTCGGTTCCCGAACGACGGAAAGCGGGCCGCCGGCGAGACGATTTTCGGTTTTCGAGTTTCGAACGCCCGGGCCGGAACTAATCCCTCGCCGGACCTTCCAGGAAGGCACGGAGCTTGCGGGAGCGGGAGGGGTGACGCAGTTTGCGGAGCGCCTTGGCTTCGATCTGGCGGATGCGTTCGCGGGTGACGGCAAAGGACTGGCCGACTTCTTCGAGGGTATGCTCGCTGCCGTCGTCAAGCCCGAAGCGCATCTTGATCACTTTTTCTTCACGCGGCGTCAGGGTCTTCAACACGGAAGAAGTCTGTTCTTTCAGGTTGAGGTTGATGACGGCATCCGAGGGCGAGACCACCGCCTTGTCCTCGATGAAATCGCCGAGATGCGAATCCTCTTCCTCGCCGATGGGCGTTTCGAGCGAAATCGGCTCCTGGGCGATCTTCAAAATCTTCCGCACCTTCGCCACCGGAATATCCATCCGCTTGGCGATCTCTTCCGATGTCGGCTCGCGGCCGAGTTCCTGCACCAGTTGCCGGCTGGTGCGGATGAGCTTGTTGATCGTCTCGATCATGTGCACCGGGATGCGGATGGTGCGCGCCTGATCGGCAATGGCGCGGGTGATGGCCTGGCGGATCCACCAGGTGGCGTACGTCGAAAACTTGTAGCCCCGCCGCCACTCGAATTTGTCCACCGCCTTCATCAAGCCGATATTCCCTTCCTGAATCAGGTCGAGGAATTGCAATCCGCGGTTGGTGTATTTCTTGGCGATGGAAACCACCAGGCGGAGGTTCGCCTCGATCAATTCTTTCTTGGCCTGCTCGGCTTCGGCATCGCCGCGGGCGATCACCTGAATGGTCCGGCGCAGCTCGATGGCGCTGGTTTGCGCCAGCCCTTCCAGATCGTTCAATTCCTTGCGGCGCGCGCGGAGTTCCCGGCGAGCCTCGGCCTGAACCTCGGCCTTCGATTGCTCCACCCGCCGCTCGAGTTTGTGGATTTCGCGCTCGAGCTGTTGCGCCCGCTCCACCGTCTGCCGGATGCGGTCAATCAACCGTTTCCGCTCAAACGGGCTCCACTCCATCGCCCGGATGTTCCGGCTGATTTCGACCCTCACCCGGGCCAGACGACGGCGGGCCCGCCGCCACTCGCGCGGCCTCTTGCTCTTGGGCACTTCAGCAAACTTTTCGGCGAGTTGCTGGCTCCTCTTGTAGAGGTTTCCGATCGCTTCAATCTGCTCGATCGTCTGTTCGGTTTTCTCCTCCACCCTTTCTTCGGTCAGCTCGTCGTCGTCAAACTGCACGATTTCTTTGACCGACTTCGAGCCTTCACGGAGCGACACGGCGAGGGAAAGAATCTCGTTGATGACGATCGGCGAGCGCGACATGGCTTTCAGAACGCGCACCTGGCCGCGCTCGATGCGCTTGGCGATTACCACTTCACCCTCGCGGGTGAGCAGCGGCACGGTGCCCATCTCGCGCAGGTACATCCGCACCGGATCGTTGGTTTTTTCGAGCGCCCCCGGAGTCAGGTCGAGCTCCACTTCTTCGGCGGGCTCTTCCGGCTTTTCTGTCTCGAGCTCGGCCTTTTCTTCCCGACCGGTCGAGACCAGCTTGGGCACTTCTTCCAACACCTCAATGCCGTGGCTGTCAAAAGTGGAAAGCAGGTCGTCAATGTCCTCGGAAGAATGGATCTCCTGCGGCAGGAGATCGTTGACCTCGTCGTAGAGCAGGTAGCCCCGCTCCTTGCCCATGATGATCAACTGCCTGACAGAATCGTATTTTTCCTCAATGCCCACGATCTATGAACTCCCGCTGGGGTGCATGCGAACTGAAACGAGGGGCACGCAACTGCTTGCCTGGGAAGGTCTTGTACGTAACTTCACGCCTGCCCCGATAGAATCGGGGCCTGCTTGGCAGGTTGGAGCGCCCGTCACAGTTATTGGATGCCGTGACGCTGCGGACGGTTTCCCCAAAACCCATCAAAAATAAGCCTATTCGGCGGCGGCTGTCAACCGTTTTCTCAACTGCTGCTTGCGCTCGAGCAACTCTCGCACCCGGACCGAATCTTTCCGCCGGCTCGCCTCTTCAATTTGGCGCTGCATCTCGCCCAGTTCGAGCTCGGCCTGACGATGCTCCAGCGCTTCGAGGCAGCTCGCCACCTCCGGCCACGTCGCTGGCGCAGAAGGTTCAAACACAATCTCGAAGAGCCTTCGCCGGTCAACCTCGGGAAGGGTCTCAGCCACCGCCGTAGGATCCAGGGATTTTCCCGCACGCACCGCGCCAATCAGCCCCTCCAAAACAGCTTCGGTCTCCGTTCCGCGATGGACGCCCCGTTTGGCCAGTTCTTCAGCCAGTTGGCCACGGTGTTCTTCGCTTTCGATGAGGATATGCACCAGCCGGCGCTCGGCCAGCTTGACCCCGCCCGGTAGAAATTCCTTCCTGGGCTGAATATTTGTCCGGCGGTCAGCGGCCGATTTCCTGAGCTCCTGCCGCAAGATCGGTTCGTCAATTTGCAATTCGTGGGCCACGCGGCTGGCCCATTCCGAGCGCAGGATGCGGTCGGGAATCCGAGCGATGTAAGGGAGCACGAAGTTCAGCGCGGCGAGCTTCCGCTCCGCCCCGCCGGAGGCAGCGGAAAGACCGCTACCGCCAGCCGCCGACCGGGCGCGCCCGACGACGTAGTCGAGATAAGGCGGTGCCTGGGCCACCTTCTGCCGGTAGGCCTCGGCACCCTGCTTGCGAATGAAAAGGTCCGGGTCTTGCCCGGAGGGCAGGACCAGCACCCGCACGTCAAAGCCTTGCTCGAGCAGCAGGCTGAGCGAACGCTCCGTGGCCGCGACGCCGGCCGAATCGGGATCAAAGCTCACGACCGCGTGACGGCTGAAGCGGTAAAGCATTTTGGCCTGCGTCTCGGTCAGGCTGGTGCCGCAGGAAGCGACCACGTTGGCTACCCCGGCGGTTGCCACCGCGATTGTATCCATATAGCCTTCGACCAGGACGGCGAAATCGCTCTGCCGGATGGCGTTCTTGGCGCGGTGGAGGTTGTAAAGCACCCGGCTCTTGGAATAAATCGGCGTCTCGGGCGAATTCAGATACTTCGGCATTTCATCGCCCATGGCCCGGCCGCCAAACGCAATCACTTTGCCTGACTCATTGGCAATCGGGAATATCACCCGGCGGCGAAACCGGTCGTAAAGCCGTCCCGCCTCGTCCCGGATGACCAACCCCGAGGCCTCGAGCAAGTTGTCGGCAAACTTGGCCCGGAGCGCCCGCAGCAGCGCATCGCCTCCGGCCGGCGCATAGCCTATGCCGAACTCCTGGATGGTCGCGGCAGCGAGTCCCCGGTCTTCGAGATAAGCCCTCACCACCGCACCTTCGCCCGTCCCGCCGTGGCCGGGCTCCGGCGCGTTCAGATTTTCTTGAAAGAACTCCGCCGCCAGCCGGTGCATCTCCATAAGCGCCGCCTTCTGCCGCGTGGCCTGCTCTTGTTCGGCGCTCGGCGGTCGCTGCCTGGGAATCGGGATGCCGCACTTCTCGGCAACGATGCGTACGGCCTCCGGAAAGGCGCACTTTTCCATGTCCATCACAAAATTGAAGACATCGCCGCCAACGCCGCAGCCGAAACAGTGGAAAATCTGCCGCACCGGATGCACGGCAAACGACGGCGTCTTTTCCGAGTGGAACGGGCAAAGACCCATGAAGTTTTGTCCGGCCTTCTTCAGGCGCACGTAGTCGCCCACAATGCGGACAATGTCCGCTTGGGACTTGACGCGATCGGCAAATGAACCGGCTTCAGCCATAGAGAACGAAACTCGAAAATCGAAATTCGAAACTCGCGCTGCGCTACGACGTATCTTTCGGCTTCTGAAGCGCTCGCGTCGAGCGAATATAGCCGTTCAGGACCTGAATGGCTCGCTGCGCCAGTGCATCCATCTCGCGCCAATCTTGTTGGCTCAGATAACCGGCGTCCAATGCAGTCGTGAGGTGGTCGCGCACTTCAAAAGCAGAACCACTGGCCAGGCGACAAAACGGCATGTTTTCCTGGTAGGAAAATCTACCGAACCCCTCGGCAATGTTAGCAGTTACAGAAAGAGCGGCACGGCGGACCTGTGACGTGAGGACGTGTTTCTCATCCGAGGGGGATTTTCTTGTTACCTCATAGACTTTCTTTCGCAGTTCTCGCGCCAGCTTCCACGCATTCAGATCAGTAAAATCTTTCAGCGGCTTCCGCTGATCGGAAGCGAGTTTCGAATTTCGAATTTCGAGTTTCGTTGTGCCCATTACTCGCTGCTCCGCAATTCTACTACGGTGACCGCATCCCCACCGCGGTCCATTTCCTCCGCATAGAACTTCTCCACCAGCGGATGCGTGGCAAGGAACTCGGCCAAGCCGCGGCGGAGGGCGCCGGTGCCGTGGCCGTGGATGAGGCGCACGCGCGGCTTGCCGGCAAGCGCGGCAGAATCAAGGACCTTGTCCACTTTTTCCCGTGCCTCTTCCACCGTGAAGCCAATCAAGTTGATTTCGTTCGGGACTTCTTGGGCGACGGCATGGACAGCCGTGCGCACAGGCTTGGGTGAAACGGGCTTAAGCGAAACGCCCTGTATGTCGCCGACCGGAACTTTCATGTGCAGGCGGCCCAGCTCGACTTCGGCCTTGCGGCCATCGAAAGAGCGCAAGCGAGCAAGTTGCGTCACTCCTTTGAGCCGCAGCATCACTCCCGGCTTCAGATTCTCGAACGAGACCGGCTCGAGGACTTCTTCCGACGCTTCGCGGGGAAGCGGGCCGCCCGCTCGAACGATCTCCTGTTGCGTTTCGGCCAAAGCCGCCACCGCGGTGGCGTCGAATTCCTCCCTCGCATCACCGCGAATGCCGGCCACCCGCCGCCCCACTGCCTTTTCCAGTTTCGCCAGAATCTTTTTGTCCTTCACGTCGGCGACAAGCTGCCTCAGTTCGGCTTCGTAGCGTTTCACGATTTCCTGCACCTGCTTCTCGAGCTCCGCCAGGCGTTTTCGCTGGCGCTCGACCCATTCGGTTGAAAGCTTTTGCCGCTCTTCTTGCAGTTCGGCCAGTTCTGCCTGGGCCTTTCGTTTGAGCGCTTCGACTTCGTCCCGGCTGGCGTGGAGGTAGCGGATCAGCTCCGCCGCTTCGCGCTCCGGCGCCTCGATCTGGCTACGGGCTTTCGCGATAATTTCTTCAGGAACGCCGAGCCGGGCGGCAATGTCAATCCCGCTCGAAGTTCCCGGCACGCCCATGAGCAAGCGATAGGTGGGGCGGAGGTTTACCTCGTCGAATTCGACGGCGGCGTTGACCACTCCCGGCGTTGCCGCCGCATAGGCCTTGAGCCGCTGATGGTGCGTGGTCGCAATGGTCATGGAGCCGCGCCCGCGGAAATGTTCGAGCAGCGCTACCGCCAGCGCCGAGCCTTCCGCCGGGTCGGTCCCCGTCCCAATCTCATCAATCAGCACCAGCGATTGCTCCGTCGCCGCCCCGGCCATCTGCCGGAGGTTCCCCATGTGAGCCGAAAAGGTGGAAAGGCTTGCCTGGATGGATTGCTCGTCGCCGATGTCGGCCAGCACATGGTCGAAGAGCGGCACCTCCGCGTCGCTTGCCGGCACGGGAATTCCGGCGCGAGCCATCAGCGCCACCAGGCCTACCGTCTTGAGCGCGACGGTTTTGCCGCCGGTGTTGGGCCCGCTGATGGCCATGATGTGGTTCTCGCGGTCGAGCCGGAGCGTGATCGGAACGGGCTGCGCGCTGTTTGCCCGCAGAGTTTCTTCGAGCAGCGGGTGGCGCACCTCGTGCAGCCGGAGATGCTTCTCGGAATTGAAGCGCGGAATGCAGCAATCAAATTCCCGGGCAAAGCGGCCGCGGGCGAACCCCAGATCCACTTCCGCCACAATGCTCGCCGCCCGCTCAAGCGCCGCGTGAACGGCCCGCAGTCGCCCGGTCAGTCCTTCGAGGATGCGATGGATCTCGGCCGCTTCCTGCTCGGCAAGCTGCACCAGCCTGTTGTTCAGCTCGACGGTCGCGAGCGGCTCGACATAAAGCGTCCGACCGGTGGCGCTGGCGGCGTGGATGACACCAGGGATTTTTCGCCGCGCGCTCGACCGCACCGGAATGACAAAACGATCATTGCGAACGGTAATGAACTCGTCCTGCAACTCGCTCCCGGCGGCGCGGAGGATTGCCTTGAGCGTTTTTTCGATTTTTTCGCGCGTGGCCGCCATGCTCGCGCGGAGGCGCTTCAATTCCGGCGAGGCATCGTCGGAGATTTCTCCGTTCGGAAGGATCGCCCGGCGGATGGCGCTGCGCTCGGAAAGAAAATCGGCCAGGCGGCGGGAATACTCCGCCAGCCGGGGCGCTGACTTTGCCGCCTCGCGAAAAGTCTGGCGAAGATCATCGGCCGCCTCAAGCAGGGTCACCGCGTCGAGCAACTCGTCTGCCTCGAGCACCACCCCGACCGCAGCCACCTTGGCCAGCCACTTCTCCGGGTCGGCCAGGCC